>CAYNQP010000056.1:0-12120 GCA_964399325.1 uncultured Pirellulales bacterium | reverse complement strand
CCTCCCCGTCCGTTTGGCCCGATTGACGTTGCTGCCTGCGCTCATGATAATCTCTCCTTTTCTCGCGTTGGACTATCCCTACTGTCATGCGGACGGCGCGTGCCCTTCCGCTACGAAAGCTCCTGGTCCAATGGATGCACGACGGTCTCACCGGCCGCCCGATCAATGGTGCAATTTCAGTAGATGCCCGCGGCCTGAATCCCAAGCGTGTCTTCGCTCAAAGTAGTAGTCGCCATTATACTGCTGCCGGGAAAAGGCAGCCAGTTTTTTTACTTTGGTCTGCATTTTCCTGCTTGACCAGGTCCGGCATTGACGATACACACGCTGCCAGAAGGAAGCACCGGCAAACTCGGCTCCGCAGCACTGGTAAGCAGGTGGCAAACGATCTCATCCTAGCATGATGGTGGCGCCAATAGGCCGGCGCTAGAGACAATCAAGACGCGAACATGCATTCTGAGGGAGAACGCGGATGGCGACGTGTCGATACTGTGGGGAGTCGTTGGCCGACGGGGCCAGGAAGTGTAGAACGTGCGGAGAGCCTTTTTATCTGGTTGGAATCCTGCTGAAACTGACGCCGCTGGCATCCGCTTTCGTTGCGGTGGCATCACTTGGCATCGCGATCAGCGAGATACAAGCCCGGCAGAAGGCGGTGGTGCGCGCCGACCGGGCCACGGTCAAAGCCGAGACGGAACAGGAGGCTCGCGTGGCCGTCTCACATCAATTGCGGATAATGGAGTTGAAGGAACAGGGCGCCAAACAGGCGCTCCGGGAAACAGTGAGACAGTTATCCGACTCCTCCAAGAACCAGATCATGAGAGAGCTTAACCTGCCGGATCGCTCCGACCTTCGCCAATTGGAGAGCCGAGCGGTGCAGGAACCTGAGAATCTGGAATTGCAGAAGCAGGTGTATTTGTTCCGGGCCCTCAAGCAGCCCGACTGACCGGACCAGCGCGACCCAGCCATGTCCGGACAGCTTGCCTTCGGGCGGAAAGGAGTACAACGATGAGCAGGGAAGTGATTGGAACGGTGGCGCTCGGCCTGGTGCTGGCGCTAGTGACGGCCGCGACGGCGACACTGCCCCAGAAAGTCGAGGACGGGGTCATGCTGCACTGTCATGAATGGCCGTTCAGCGCGATCGAGGCCAATCTCGATCGCATCGAGGCCGCTGGCTTCAACGCGATTCAGATCTCGCCCGTCCAGCGCATCCGAGTCCCCAAATCCGACGAAATATCGGCAGCGGAGCCCACCGGGCCCTGGTGGCTGTTCTATCAGCCCGTCAGTTTCAAGACCGTCGGCAACTACAAGCTCGGCACCGAGGCCGACTTCAAGCGTCTGTGCGACAAGGCCGAGAAGAAAGAGATCAAGATCATTGTGGATGTGGTGCTCAATCACGTGGCCGACACGGGCCAACCCGTCCAGCAGGAGGTGCAGTTGGACCCCGAGCTGCGCGACCCGGACCTGTATCACCACGAAGGTTCCATCGAGCACTGGCAGGATCGCCGGGAAGTGACACAGCGAATGCTCGGGAGCCTGCCCGACTTGAAGACGCAGGACCAGCGTGTGCAGGACATGCACGTGCAGTTTCTCAACACGTGTATCGACCTGGGCGCCGACGGCTTCCGCTTCGACGCGGCCAAGCACATCGAAACCAACGGGGGCGAAGACACGGCACCCTGGGCCGGTGACTACTGGGAGGACGTCACGGGCCGGCTGAAGAATCCCACCAAGCTCTACCTGTTCGGCGAAGTCCTCCAGGACAAAGGTGACAATCTCAACCGCTATCTGTCCTACTACGATATCACCTGCCACAACTACGGCGGCGTGCTGCGGCTGGCCATCCAGGACCGGAATCTCAGCGGCCTGCAGAGCCGTATTACGCATCTGAGCGGCATCGAGCGCAACCGGGGTCTGGCCTACGTCGAGAACCACGACGACTACGAACACGACAAGTCCAAGACCATGACCTACTGGGAACGCAAACTGGCCAACGCCTATTTGATCGCGCGGGCCGGACTCGCGCCGCGCGTGCTGGACCGCCCCGAGGACGACCTCTGGGAGGACCCGGACCTCGTGGCGGTCAACCACTTCCGCAATGCCGTCGTCGGCACCGAGGAGTACCTGCGCTTCCCGTCACCGCACATTGCCATCGTCGAACGAGGCACGAAGGCCGTGGTCGTTATCAACGTCGGCTACGCGGCGGACTTGGACGTCCAAACGGCCTTGGCCGACGGGGCCTATCTCAACCGGGCCTCGACCCCGTGTACCTTGCAGGCCACAAACGGTCGGCTCAAGGGCCAGCTTCCCGGCGGCGCCGTCTTCGTTGCCTACGACAACGGCACCAATAGCCAAACGACGATTCGCGCCGCCTACGACGTAGGCTGGGGACATCACCTCTATATCCGGGGCGATGCCCCCCCGCTGTCATGGTCCAAGGGCATCGAGATGCAGTGGACCGCCGGCAACATCTGGGTCTGGCAGACGCACAGCTTTCACACCAATGCCAAGGTCGAATTCAAAGTGCTCATCGACGATACGAAGTGGGAGATGGTTGACGGCCAAGCCACGAAGAACCACACGATAGCCGCCGGCGCGACGATGGACGTCGTGCCCGTGTTCCCATGACGTCACCTCACGCGGACGCCGAACCATTCATCTTGCACAGAAGGGTCTGAGGTGCTCCAATAGGTCCGACAGCGCAATGGAACTGGCTCCGTGGAGGAATCCACCGTGAACACAAGATACGCCTATGCTTCGCTGAGAGCATTCGCAAACAGTCTATTGGCCAAATCCGGAATGGGTGCGGCGATGGCCGCAGTGGTCGGCGAGGTCTTGCTCGAAGGCGACCTACTGGGCAAGACCACGCATGGACTGTTGCTGCTCAATCCTTATCTGGCCAGTATCGCCAAAGGGCAAATGGCGCTTTCGGGCGCGCCCAAGGTCGTCAAGGACGTTGCCGGCAACGTGACGCTCGACGCGGGCTACTTGCCTGGGCCGTATGTGGTCAAGCAGGCGATTGAATTGCTGATGCCAAAGGTCAAGTCTTTCGGCGTCGCGACGGCGGCCATCGCGCGAACGCACCACATCGCCTGTCTGCAAGCGTATTTGAAGCCTGTCACTGACTTGGGATATGTGATCCTCCTGATGAGTTCCGACCCGTCCTGCGTCTCGGTGGCAGCCCATGGCGGCGTCAAGCCGGTCTGCACGCCCAATCCGATGGCGGTCGGCATCCCCACCGAGAGCACACCCATCCTCATCGACATCAGCGCCTCGACCACGACGAACGGCCGGAGCATCCAGTTGCACAAACAAGGGCGCAAATACCCATCCGATTGCCTGCAAACCACCCAAGGCCGGCCCACCAACGACCCGGCCGTGCTGTTCGAAGACCCGCCTGGAACGATCCTGCCGCTGGGCGGGCCCGAGTATGGCTACAAGGGCTTTGCGCTGTGTGTCATCGTAGAAGCCCTGACAGCGGCGCTGTGCGGCCATGGCCGGACCGACCATCCCGACCAGTGGGGCGCTTCGGTCTTCCTGCAGTTGATCGATCCGGAACGCTTCGGCGGACTCAGTCATTTCAAGCACGAGATGGAGTCATTCGCGCGGACCTGCCGTGACTCCGGCCCCGACGCAGGCGAATCCACCGTCCGCATGCCGGGCGACAAGGCCCTCCAGTTGCGAGAGAGCCAACTGACCGAAGGTGTCGCGCTGCATCCATCGATCATGCCGTCGCTACAGAAATGGGCCGACAAATTCACCGTGACCCCGCCGAAATCTCTGAGCTGACTACCCCGGTAGACGCTCGGCCCGGTTGACGTTATGATCCCTTTCCGGTGGATCGGCGAAGTCACCGCAATCGAATCGAAAGGTCAGGCGATGAGACAATTCAGATTCCTCACCATGTTGAAGCGGCTGGTGTTTCTGGCGCCCGCCGTCCTGTCGGGTTGCGTCAGCGTGCCGCCGGGCATTAAACCCGTGGCGAACTTCGATGTCACTCGTTATCTCGGAACCTGGCATGAGATCGCCCGCCTCGACCACAGCTTCGAGCGTGGCCTGACCAATGTCTCCGCGACGTACACGCAGCGCAAGGACGGCGGGATCAACGTCCTGAACAAGGGTTACCACGAGCGTTTGGGCCGTTGGAAACAGGCCAAAGGCCGTGCCTATTTCGTCGGCGAGCCCACCACAGGGTTCCTGAAGGTCTCGTTTTTCGGCCCTTTCTACGGCAGCTATGTCGTCATGGCCCTGGACCGCGATGACTACTCCTACGCCATGGTCTGCGGCCCGAATCGATCCTACCTGTGGGTCCTGGCGCGAGACAAAACGTTGAGCCGGCCCATCCTGGATGCGCTTCTGGCCCAGGCCAAGGACCTCGGGTTCGACACGAATAAGTTGATCTTCGTCGCACACGACCACACCGACACCAAGCCTTGAACGAAATGCAGGTTGAACCGAAATACAGAGAGAATTAGCGGAATAGTCGTTACCAACAGCCAAGTCACGGCCTATATGATAACGAAGAGGTTTGTGTGTCCCGAGGTCCGTCCACAGGCAGTCGAATACGAGCGCACATGCGGGGATAGCTACCCTGAAGGAGGCGAGAAATGCGAAATGGCAAAGTACCCTGCCTCATACTGGCGACTATACTCCTAGCCAGCGGGTGCAAGAAGCAGCCGACTACAGCAACGAGAAGAACGGCCTTTCCTCTGCACAGGGCCGCCCTACACGAAGCGGCTCGGCACGGACACATCGAAGTTGCCCGGCTGTTCATCGCGCGGGGCGCCCAGGTCAATGCATACTGTCTGAGTGGTACACCATTGTTCAACGCCATTCGCAGAGGTCACACAGGAATGGTGAGACTATTGTTGGCCGAGCATGCCGACGTCGATGAATGGAACTACCTGGACGGAACGCCGCTGCACGTAGCGATATCGCGTGGATACAAAGAGATCGCCCGTCTGCTCATTTCCGGAGGTGCCGACGTCGATGGCGCGGACAGGCCCGGTGCTAAACCTCTGCACGCCGCCGCATTGAGGGGCTACGAGGAAATAGCCGGCTTGCTCATCTCGAAAGGAGTGAATGTCAATGCCGGGGATAAAGCCGGCGCTACCGCGCTGCACTACGCCGCAGCGAAAGGCGGCATTCAGATAGTCCAGCAACTCATCGCTCACGGTGCCGAGATCGACGCCAACGACGCATTTAGCAGGACCCCGCTGTTCTGCGCCGCTTGCAACGGACACGCCGAGGTAGTCGAGCTGCTCGCGAACGAAGGCGCCGACGTCAACGTCGCAAGTGAGGCAGTCTACAGCGATCCCCCTTGGGAGGCCCCTACAAACGAGGATCCGCCTGTGAGCGCGCTGTACTGCGCTGCCAGCGGTGGTTACCCGGATGTCGTCAGATCGCTTGTTTCTCACGGGGCCAACGTAGATGAAAAGTCCAGCCTGACTGGGCAGACGCCCCTGCACAGAACCGCGCGTCGGGGCAGTAGTGCCACGGTGAGTTGCTGCTCGCGTATGGTGTTGACGTTAATGCGAGAGATGCCCGGGGCTTAACGCCTCTGCACGAAGCTATTGTCTGGGGCGGTTCCAGCAACGTCGTGAAAGTACTGATCGCCCACGGTGCCGACGTGAATGCGGCCGACGGTGAAGGCTGGAGGCCGCGGCACGAAGCAATCACGGGGGGGCATATTCACGGCTTGGCCGGCCCTCGCGACACGCGGATCGCCGAGATGCTAATTGCCGCCGGCGCGGACGTGGACGCGAAAACGGAATCCGGCGAGGCTCCTTTGCACCTCGCTGCCTTGTCAGGCTGCGCAGATGTCGTAGCCCTGCTCGTCGACAAGGGCGCGAGAATCGATGCTCGATACGACGGCGATCTGACGCCGCTTCTGCTCGCCCTAAGAGACGACACTTGGGAGACGGCAGTCCAACTCATCAAGCGCGGTGCTGACATCAACGCGAGGACCACCAGGGGCACTACATCTCTGCACTGTGCGGCCAACGGCAGTGACAAGCAAGTGGTGGAGGTTCTCATCGCCAAAGGCGTCGATGTCAACGCTCGCACCCAACGGGGCGACGAGTCTGACGACGGCAAGCCCAGCGGAGAGCAGACGCCCCTGCATTGGGCCGCATCTGCTGGACGCTACGACGCGGCGGAACTCCTCGTCGCCAACGGCGCGGACGTGAATGTGAAAGACGCCGCTGGTGCCAGACCGCTCCATTTGGCGGCCGGCAGGGGTCGCGACCACACATCCGGCCGTCGCTATACCGACATCGTCCGGTTGCTGATAGCCAAGGGCGCCGACCTGAATGCGAGGGACAACGCTGGCCAGACACCCCTGCACATTGCAGCCATCGGCGGGTCCAGAGAAACGATAGAGATCCTCGTGGCCCACGGCGCCGACGCCAGCGCACGTGATGCGCACAACACAACCCCCTCACAGGCCGCCGCCTATGCCCACCGCAAAGACATCGTCGAGCTTCTCGACGCCGCCGCCAGCAAACACAATTGCGTACCCCGGTGACCGGGAGCAGATTGTGTTTGCAGAGGCCCTCGCGCGAAGCGTATCCTAAGGGAGTAGGTGATCGGAAAAGACCCGTGCGGACAGAGATGGTATGATTCATTTTGCGTGTGTCTATTGCGGTGCGAAGGTCGGGGCGCAGGACGTGCAGGCCTGTCGCAAGGCCAAGTGTCCGGCGTGCGGGCATATGCCGCGCGTTCCCGCGAAACGGACCGCAGATGTTGAGCCCGATCCATCACCCCCGGGGGCGGGGGTGCCACATCAACATCCAAGCGGGTCGGCCGCCGCGGACCCGTGGGCAGGCAAGAGCAACAAGCAGATTGCCAAGCTGCTGCTCAAGAAGCCACTGACGCCGGAGCACCAGGAGCGGCTGGCCACCAAGCGGATGCTGACGCCTCTGCTGCCGCAATATGACGACCTGACCCTCTTCGCCCTCAGTGCGGCGTTTCTGCTGTTGCCTCTGACCGGCCCCATTGCCATCGATAAGCCGGTTTCGCTACACGCCGGCAGTTCAATGATGGATGTTTTCGCGGCGTTTGCCGGTAAATTTGCCAGCGAATTCACCGGTTTGTTCCTGCTGGCCGGCCTCGGCATGATTCTGTCGTTCTTCGGCGCGTTCTTCACGTGGCGGAAACCCCGCTTCGTCAAGTTCCTAATGCTGTCCTTCGCGGTATTCGCCACCGGCGGCACCGGCGTCTACGCCGGATTTGTCATGCTCAGGAGTGCGCACGGCTGGCTGATGATGATCTTTCCCCTGTGGAACATCATCAACGGCGCCATTCTGCTGATTCTGTTTCGCGCCGGCCTCATGGACCCCGACTGCGTCGTGGACCGTAAACCGAGCCTGTGGCAGATTCTCGTCACCCTCGTCTCGATTTCGCTGCTACTGGCCATCTGCCGGCACGGGCTCAACCTGCACTGGGCGATCACCTACTCCATCTGCGTCTGCTACACCATGAGCCTCAACCACACCCTCCAGGACCTCTTCGGCCTGCATCCCGAACCCCTGACCATCCTGGACGAGAGCTCGTCGTCGCATCATACGGATTAGGAAGAATCCTTGCGCGGTAGAGACGCGACCTTTTGTGTCTCTGCGGGTGAGTAGTTCGGCTTTCGTTTGTGTTGCGTGCGCCTTTGCCATGGGCGAGACGCCTACGGTACGCGCGGGCAGAGCCTGCCCCGAGCGAAGTCGAGGGGATGCCCGCGACACGTCAGGCGCATAAACAGGGCCCTGCCTTTTTGGGGCAGGGCCCGTCTTCTGGCCCGACGGCCATGCGAAGTGATGACCCTAAGGTAGGGAAGTATCCAATCGGGCTATCCTACCGCCGCACTGCCGCGTTCGCCGGTGCGGATGCGTATACACTCGGACAGATCCACAATGAAGATCTTGCCGTCGCCGATGTTGCCCGTCCGGGCGACTGCGACGATCGCATCGACGGTCTTCTGGACGAAGTCCTGATTGACGACGATTTCCAGCCTGACTTTCTTGAGCAAGTTTACTTCCACGTCAACGCCGCGATAACTCTCGTGATATCCCTTCTGCGCTCCGCAGCCGACCGCGTTGGTCACCGAGAGTTTGAACACCTCGGCTTTGTAAAGCGATTGCTTCACATCCTGCAGCTTGTGCGGCTGAATATATGCGATTATCAATTTCATGATATCAACTCCACTTTGGATTCTTTGCTCGTCCTTTGCCGCTTGTCACTCAGCCAACATCTCTGGCGAGCGACGAGCAGCAAGCGACGCTATGCGTTTAGGTTGTGCTGAAGATCTGGAAGCCGGAATACGCCTCCATGCCGTGCTCACCAATGTCCAGACCCTTCTTTTCTTCGTCTTCGGAAACACGCAGACCGATGGTCATCTTGATTCCGTAGAAGAGGGCCAAGCCCAGACCGAAGGCCCACAGAAAGCCTGCCCCCGCTCCCAGCGCCTGCACGCCAAGCTGTTTGAGACCGCCGCCGTAGAAGAGGCCGGTGTCCATGTTGAACAACCCACATGACAGGGTCCCCCAGACTCCGCAGACACCGTGGACACTGAACGCACCGACCGGGTCATCAATCTTCAACACCCGATCAACGAACAGCACGCTGCACACCACCAAGACGCCTGCGATAACTCCGATAAGGATGGAGGCCATGGGAGAAACGGCATCGCAAGGCGCGGTAATGGCCACGAGGCCCGCCAAGGCACCGTTGAGGGTCATCGAAGCATCAGGCTTCTTCATCACGATCCAGGCGGTAAACATGGCGACAATCGCCCCGGCCGCCGCCGATAGGTTCGTCGTGACCGCGATGTAGCCGATGGAGCTATCACCGGTAGTGGTACTGCCTGGGTTGAAGCCGAACCACCCAAACCACAGAATGAACACACCCAGCGCCGCGAGCGGGATATTGTGACCCATGATCGCTTTGGGTTTGCCATCCGGCGTATATTTGCCGATGCGCGGCCCGAGAACAATCGCCCCAGCCAGTGCCAACCAGCCACCGACCGAGTGGACCACCGTCGAACCGGCGAAATCCAGGAACCCCAGTTTCTCCAGCCAGCCGCCGCCATCGAGCAGCCCACCCCAAGCCCATGACCCAAAAATCGGGTAGATGAACAGACTGATGAAGAAGCTGTAGACCAGGTAGCCAGTGAACTTGGTCCGTTCGGCCATGGCCCCGGAGACAATCGTCGCCGCGGTGGCGGCAAAAACCGTCTGGAAGATCAGGAACGTCCAGTTCCAACCACCGCCCTTCTCGACCCCGCCGAGTCCGAAGAGTGTCGTACCGAACAAGCCGTTGCTCTCGCCAAACATCAGGCCGAACCCGATCAGGAAGAACGCGACCGAGCCAACCGAGAAATCCATCAGGTTCTTCATCAGGATGTTAACCGCGTTCTTGGCCCGTGTGAACCCACACTCGACCATCGCGAATCCCGGCTGCATGAAGAACACCAGAAACGCCGCGATGCAGGTCCAGACAATGTTGATATTTCCCTGCAACTCTTCTTTGGCCACCTCAATCGCCGAGGGTTCGGCCCCCCCTCCGCCCTCGGCTGCCGCCAGGACCGCTGGTGCAGCGAAAAACAGAAGTGCCAAGAACACTATGCCCCATCGTAAAGTCTTCACGTTCGTACCCTTTCTCATCGTACGTCTCACGGCTGGAATTCTTCCTGCCAAACGGTCCTTAGAACCCGTAGGCAAGACCTACCCCGGCGTAGAACAGGCTATCATCGGCCGCCACATCTCCGATATCACCGCCCAACAGCGCCACATAGTGGATGCTAGGCGTAATCGATACCGGCCCGACCTCGAACGGGAAGGCCGCTGACAAGGTCAGGTCGTTCAGTTCGCTGCCAACCGTGACAGTAGGCGTGCTCCAGTAAGCGTCGTTGTAGTTGCTGTCGCCCCAGCCCAGATTGGCGCTGAGATCGATGCCAAACGGCACGTCTTCTCCGAGATCCTCGAAGCTGTGCCCCACGCCGAGTGCCACATAGGCCCCCTCGACCTCATCGACATCGTAGTAGACAGTCACCGAAGGACTGGCCACCACGTCAAAGCTCAGGCCGCCGTACACTTCCGTTGTTCCCCCGGCCCCTGGGAAGTGGTAGTATATCCCGCCGACCGAGTAGCCGATCGTCTCGTTGATCTGCCCGGAATAGTCGACGTACCAGTCGAGCTCGATGAACTCGCCATTCTCGCCGTTCTCGTCCGTCAGATCCAAATTGCCCCAGACCCCGCCGGTCAAGCTCTTGTAGGTAGCGCTGAAGCCCGGCTGCAAGACCCAATCGTCCGTCACGTTCTGGCCGCGCCACACGTACTTGCTGAAGAAGTCCGTCGTTACTTCGAAGCTCACGTCGCCCTCGGCCCAGCCAGTCCCGGTCATCCCTAATACCGCCACGGCCACCATCAATACAATCTTCGACTTTCTCATTTCTCGTTCTCCTACCTGTAGACTACTGTTGCCATCACTTAGCATTGTCCTGCCGTCACGCATCGGCCCATGGAAACCGATCACGTTCAATAGCCTAAAGCAACCTGCGTGCCAGCCCGCATACAAATAGCACGTATATGCCATAAGACCTTTATCCTCCAATAGATAGAACTGATTTAGAATGCGAGGATGCCAGCCTCAACAAGAACAAAAACGTAGGCGAATTAGGAACAGCTTACATTTATGTAGACACCCAGAGGCAGCTGAGTGGGCCACTCATCACAGCACCTAAGTGAGCAGCAGAAGGACGGACAGAAGCATTCTCGCGGCAACAGGAGCGGCGCGGCGGGTCAGGCTATGGCTTGGAGACGAAGGGGTTGGCCCGGATGTAGAAGCGCAGGAGGCGTTTGGCCCAGGGGCCGGCGTAGTCTACGCCGATGCGTGGACGCTTGACGATGGTGAAAGGCTCGGCCGAGGCAGGAGCAGCGACGTAGAAATCGGTGCTGAGAAGGTCGTGACCGTTGAGCTGTTTGTCGATGTGCAGCGCCTTGCAGAGCAGACCAGGACCTTGGGTGCGGCCATCGACATTCTGCACGGGCTCGACGGCCCGCAGCAAGACCGCCGAGGCATGGCCTTCGGCCTGCGTCACGACGTTCATGCAATAGTGCATGCCGTAGATCATGTAGACGTACGCATGGCCGGGCGGACCGAACATAACCTTCGTTCGCTTCGTCAGGCCGCGAGCAGAATGGGCGGCCAGGTCGTGCGGGCCGAGGTAAGCCTCAACCTCCACGATGCGGCCGATCCGCTCGACGCCGTCGCAGACGCGGACCAGATGCTTGCCGAGCAACTCCCGCGCAACCACGACGGTGTCTCGGTCATAGAATGTGCGAGGAAGCTTTTCCATACTGGTTTGCACGCGGACGGGACGCTTGGCTCACAGGTACTTCGGGTGAATGTTGTACTTCTTGATCTTGTAGCCGAGGATGCGCTCGGTGATGCCGAGATCAAGGGCAGCGTCGCGCTGGCGACCGCCCGACTTCTTGAGGGCATCGACGATCAGCTCGCGTTCCTTGTTGGCGATGATCCCGGTGAATGAAGGTCGCGCGTCCGCTTCCGTCTTGTTGATCATCTGCAACGAAGGCGGGAGATGCTCGCTACGAATCACGTCGTCCTCGCACAGCAGGACCGCCCTTTCGATGCAGTTCTCCAGTTCGCGGATGTTGCCGGGCCAATGGTAGTGCGTCAGCATATCGATGGCCGGCGTGGAGATGCGCGTGATGCGCTTGTTGTTCTCGGCCGCGAGCTTCTCCAGAAAATAGTCGGCCAGCAGCATGATGTCGTCCTTGCGCTCCCGTAGCGGCGGCAGATAGATCGGAAAGACGTTGACGCGGTAGTACAGGTCCTCGCGAAACATATCTTTCTGGATCAGCTCTTCCAAATTCTTATGCGTGGCCACAATGATGCGCACGTTCGCCTTGATCGTCTCCGACCCGCCCACGCGCTCGAACTCCTTGAACTGGATGACCCGCAACAGCTTGACCTGCAAGTTCGGAGGAAAGTCACCGATCTCGTCGAGAAAGATCGTGCCGCCGTGGGCCCGCTCGAACCGGCCCAGTTTCCTCTCCACCGCCCCGGTAAAGGCCCCTTTCTCGTGGCCGAACAGCTCGCTCTCCAGCAGCGTTTCCG
>CAYNQP010000055.1:0-12247 GCA_964399325.1 uncultured Pirellulales bacterium | reverse complement strand
CCGGCGTCCTGACCGTCACCTCGAAGTTGCCTTTCTCGACGGTTCCGGCCGGGACATTGACATTGCCTTCCCGCACTCGCGCGATGACCTGGTTGAGCGGTATGGCCAGCGCGTTGATCTTGGCTGGGTCGAGGTTCACGTGAATCTCGCGTTCGAGACCCCCCCAGATGTCCACGGCCGCCACGCCGGGGACGCGTTCGAGGCGGTACCGCACCTGGTCCTCGATGATCTGCCGCATCTGGATAGGATCGAGCTTGCTCGATGCCCCGAGGATGAGTACGGGAAAACTGGCGAGATCGAACTTGCGCAGCGTCGGCCGGTCGGCATCTTCCGGCAACCGGCCTGCCACTCGGTCCAAGCGGTCGCGGATATCGTTGGCGGCGGCGTCGAGGTCGGTGCCCCAACTGAACGTCACCCGCACGGTGCCCTGACCTTCGGCCGAGACGGAGGTCAGCTCTTCGACTCCGGGCACGGCGCTGAGAGCCTGTTCCAGGGGACGCGTTACCAGTTCTTCGATTTCCTCGGGACCGGCGTTTTCATAGCGGCAGGAAATGCTCAGCGTGGGGTAGGAGATGTCGGGCATGAGGTCGATCGGCAGTCGCAGCAGCGAGACGGTGCCCAGAAGGACCACAATCAACACGACCATGATGGTGAATATAGGACGGTGGACGGAAAAACGCGAGATTCTCATTGCGTCTCTCCCGGCGCCTCTGTCCTCTGTCCTCCGGCCTCTGTTGTCTGACTCTCGACCTTCGTTGGTATCACGATGCTGGAATTGTCTTCGAGAAGATGGTTCCCCATCGTGATGACCGCCCCGGCGATCTGCGGTTCGGTGATCTCGGCCGTCCCACCATCGATGATGCCCGTGGTTACGCCCACGAACCGAGCTTTCAACTCGCTGGTGTCGGCGACGAATACCCCTTCCTGGCCGTTTCGTTTGACCAGGGCGGCAAGCGGAACCAGCGTCGCATTCTCATGCTTGGCGAATTCGACCTGCGACCGCACGAACATCCCCGGCTTGAGCAGTTGCTCGGGACTGGCGATTTCAATCTCGACCCTGGCCTGTCGCGAGTTTTCCCGCAGCAGTGGGGCGATGCGTACGATGTCGCCCACGAAGCTCCGGTTGGGGTAGGCGTCCGTGGTGATGACGGCTTGCTGGCCGACCTTCACCTTGGGGTAGTCGCGCTCGATGACATAAACGACGGCCGTCAGCGGGTCGATTTGCAGAATCGAGACAATGGGCTCGTTGACCTGCAGGAGCGCGCCTTCGTCGACGAATCGCTCCCCGACGACGCGAGTTTCATCGGCGTCTTCCCAGAAGGCCTGGACTTTTGTATACGAGAGCTTCAGTTGGGCGGCTTTCAGGGCCGCCTCTCTCTGGGCCACTTGCGCTTCGGAGACCTTGAGTTGTGCCTGGCGCGCGTTGAACGCGGCTTCCGCTTCATCCAGTTCGGAAGCCGAGGCGATCTGCTTGTCGCGCAGGGCCTTGGCCCGCTCGTATTCGCGCTTAGCCATGTCGAGACCGCTGGCCGAGTTCTCCACGTTGGCTTTGGCCACGTGCCATTCGGCCCGGGCCTGCTCGACCTGCTGGGTGAATTCAGCGTCGTCGATGACGGCGATCATCTGGTTCTGCCGAACGATGTCGCCGACATCGACGCGCAGTTCCTTGAGCCACCCGGAGACCTTGGGTGCGACAACGAACTGTGCTTTCGGGACAAGTGATCCGGTAAAGATCGCGACATCACGAATGAGGCCTTTGCGAACCGGTTGAGTCTCAACGGCCACGGGGGCCGCCGCACGCTTACCGGTTTGCACGTCGCCCGCAGCAGATACGCGTCGGTACACTTCCCAGCCGACCGCCGCGACGACGGCGAGCGCCAGGACCCCCACGAAGAACTTCTTCATTCCTGTTTCCCTGATAACCCGTAGGTGTTGCTGGTAATGCCGCTAGGCATCTTCTCGTAGGCCCTTCCGGGTACGCTACAAACGCACATCGTACCACAATCTTTTGCCTCGTCTACCCCTTTTTCCAGCCGGCGCCCACCAGAGGATTGTATCGAAATGTGCTTCTGAGCAAGTTGGGCCATTGTGCCTATTGGCGGATTATCCACCGGAACAGCCTCTGGCTGGCGTAGAGACGCAACGTTTTGCGTCTCCAAGGGCTTCGCTGGACGAAACAAGTCAAATGGGGTAACCTAGTGGGCGTTGCGGCTTTCTCCGCACACGTGACAGGATCGCAAACTGAGATGGGTCGGAAAGGGGCAGGCACATGAGAACAACCTGCGTGTCAGCACTCATATTGACGGTGGTCTGCGCCGGCATGACGTGTGGCGCCCAATCGGCTTCGAGTCCGGCGGACGCACGCGGCAAGCTGGCGCCCAAGCCCCTGTGGCGGGACAACGTGTATGACGGCGCCGCCGATCCCGTGCTTTGCTGGAATCGCGCCGAGAGCAAGTGGTTCATGTTCTATACGAACCGTCGGGCCAACGTGGCGAACACGACGGGCGTCACCTGGGTCCACGGCACTCCCATCGGCATCGCCGAGTCCTCCGACGGCGGCGCGACCTGGACCTACCGCGGCACGGCCGACATCTCCTATGGTGGCGAAGGCATGACCTACTGGGCCCCGGAAGTGATCGAGCACGACGGCACCTATCACATGTATCTGACCTTCGTGCCGGGGATATTCGAGAACTGGCAGCATCCGCGCGACATCGTTCATCTGACCAGCAAGGATCTGCTCAAGTGGGACTATCGATCGACGCTCAAACTCTCATCCGACCGTGTCATCGACGCCTGTGCGTTCAGGTTGCCCGACGACACGTGGCGCCTTTGGTACAATAACGAGCGTGACGGCAAGTCGATCTACTACGCCGACAGCAACGATCTCTACACTTGGCAGGACAAGGGCAAAGTCACCGGCGTCGGTGAACGCCCCGGCGAAGGCCCCAAGGTCTTTCGCTGGCAAGGCTTCTATTGGATGGTGGTGGATATCTGGGCCGGGCTGGGGCTCTATCGTTCGACCGATGCGCTCCATTGGGAGCGACAGCCGCAGGACTTGGTGAAAGAGCCGGGCCAAGGCATCGACGACGGCGTCAAAGGCGGCCACCCCGATGTGGTCGTCAGCGGCGACCGGGCGTTTCTTTTCTATTTCACGCATCCCGGCCGGGCCGGCGCCGGCGCCGGACGCGACGGCCACGAGCAGCGTCGCAGCTCGATCCAAGTCGTCGAGTTGGAGTGCAAGGACGGTCGGATTTCCTGCGACCGCGACAAGCCGACATACATCCGGCTGTTGCCGGTCCAGTAACAGAAGCAGGAAGATAGGTGGGGCCGGCTCATGGAGCGAATCAGGCTTTCCGTATCCTCCGTGGTGAAGACCATTGACGCCAAGAGGTCACAGAAACAGAGTGCCACGCTCACGCCGGCCCGTAGGGGCGAATAATCATTCGCCCTTGCCATATAGAGGAAGTGATGAATATGAACACGATGAATCGATGCTTCATGGACCTGTCGCTGCTGGCTGCTTTGTCAGTGACAGTGTTGGCTCAGGTTGAACCCGCGCTCATCCCGGCCTTTCCCGGGGCCGAGGGGGCGGGTGCCGACACGATGGGTGGCCGGGGCGGCCGCGTCATTGAAGTGACGAACCTCAACGACAGCGGTCTCGGGTCTCTGCGCGAGGCCGTCACGGCGCCGGGGCCGCGCATCGTGGTCTTTCGCGTGGCGGGACTGATTGCACTCGAAAAGCCCATCGTCGTGCAGAATCCCTTCCTGACGCTGGCGGGCCAGACGGCCCCGGGTGACGGCATTTGCCTGCGGAATTATGCCTTTGTGGTGGCGACGCACGATGTTGTCATACGCTATCTGCGGAGCCGAGTGGGTGACTTGGGCGGACGCCAGGAAGACTGCCTCGATCTGGCCCACGGCGCTCGCAACGTGGTCCTGGACCATTGTTCGGGCTCGTGGTCTATTGACGAAGTACTCTCGCTGGCCGGCAACGTCTCTGATGTCACGGTGCAGTGGTGCCTCATCGGCGAGTCGCTGGACGACAGCAAGCATCCGAAGGGCCCTCATGGTTGCGGCTCTCTCGTGCGCGCCAACGGCAAGGTCTCCCTGCACCACAACCTCTGGGCGCACAACCGCACCCGCAACGTGCGTCTGGGCGACAACTACGGCGCGCCGCCGTATCCGGCATTCGATTTCCGCAACAACGTCATCTACGATTACGGCCAAACCTGCTCGGGCATCACGCAGGGCCGTTTCACAGTCAACTACCTGGCCAACTACCTTCGTGCAGGCCCCAGCAGCCGGGCGAGTCATCCCATCAGCGTCAACAGCCCGTCAGACATGCGGTTCTATATTTGCGACAACGTCTTCGATGGGAACCAGGCGCTGACCAAAGACAACACGCAGTTCTTCAGCGCGGTGGAGATCGATGGCCGGCGCCAGGTTGAAATCGTCGCCGAGCCGTTCGATATGCCGCCGGTGCGGACCAGCTCGGCCGATGATGCTTACGAGGCGGTGCTGGCCGACGTGGGAGCGTCGCTGCCCGTTCGGGATGCGGTGGACGCCCGTATTGTGAGCGAGGTGCGAAACCGCGCCGGCTCCGTCATCGACTCGCAGGCACAAGTCGGGAGTTGGCCTGAGTATCGTTCGGCGCCGCCCGTACTCGATAGCGATCATGACGGCATGCCTGATGATTGGGAGCAGCGACACGGCTTCGATCCGCAGAATTCCGCCGACGGCTCGTCCGATAAGGACGGCGATGGCTACACCAACGTCGAGGAGTTCCTCAACAACAGTTCGTAGTGTGCCCGTAAGGGCATAGGTAAGAGCGAATCTCGATTGGCCCTTACCAAGAACGCCTGACGGCGTCACTACAAACTGCAATGAACGCGGACTCGGCTTCGTCTTACCTGCCAGAAAGGAATGTGCGGTTATGTGGACAAAACGAACGCTGTGGGTGAAGTGGTTCATTGTGACCGTGCTGATGCTGATGCCGGCGGGGCAGAACAGGGCTTTCAGCGGAGAGACTTCTCAGGATGCCCTGGTTCTGTGGTATGCGCAGCCCGCGGAGGAGTGGGTCGAGGCGCTGGCCATTGGCAACGGCCGTCTGGGGGCGATGGTGTTCGGCGGTACGGCTGAGGAACACCTGCAATTCAACGAAGACACACTGTGGGCCGGCCAGCCCCACGAGTACCAGCAGGAAGGGGCCGTCGAATTCCTGCCTCAGATTCGCCAATTGCTCGCCGAGGGCAAGCAGAAGGAAGCGGAAGACCTCGCGCTGAAGGAGTTCATGAGCGTGCCGCTGCACCAGATGGCCTACCAGCCGTTCGGCGATCTGCGGATTCAGTTTCCCGGGCACGGGAACGTCTCCGACTATCGGCGGCAGTTGGACCTGGATACCGCCGTCGCCACCGTTAGCTACCGAGTCGGCGACGTGACGTACGAGCGGCAGGCGTTCAGCAGTCATCCGCACCAGGCGATTGTCTGGCGCGTCTCGGCCGACAAGCCGGGACAGATAAGCTTCACCGCCCGACTGGACAGCCCGCATGATGATGTCCGTACCGCCGCGCATGGGACCAATAAGCTTGCTATGTCAGGTCGGGTCAAGAATGGCGAGACGACGTTCGAGGCCCGCCTGCTCGTGGTCCCGCAGGGTGGCAAGGCCACCGTGACCGACGACGCCATCACCGTGGAGAAGGCCGACTCGGCGATGCTGCTTCTCGTCGGGGCGACCAGCTTCAAGGACTATCAGGATATCAGTGCCGATCCTGCGGCCCATTGCGACGTGATGGTCAAGGCTGTGGAGACGCAAGGTCTTGCGTCTCTACGGAAGGCGCATGTTGAGGACTACCAGCGGCTGTTTGGCCGCGTGCAACTCGATCTCGGCGTCACCGAGTCCGCGAACCTGCCGACCGACCAGCGTTTGAAGAGCGTCGCGCAGACGCCCGATCCCTCGCTGGCCGCTCTCTATTTCCAGTATGGCCGTTATCTGCTGATCGCCAGCTCGCGTCCGGGGGCGCAACCCGCCAATTTGCAGGGGCTCTGGAACGACCGGCTACGACCTTCATGGGACAGTAAGTACACGGTCAATATCAATACGGAGATGAACTACTGGCCCGCCGAAGTGACCAATCTATCCGAATGTCACGAGCCCCTGTTCGCCATGCTCGATGACGGCGTGGTCTCAGGGCGCAAGACCGCCCAAGCCCACTATGGGGCGCGGGGTTGGGTCCTGCACCACAACACCGACCTCTGGCGGGGGACCGCTCCGATCAACGCCTCCAATCATGGCATCTGGGTGAGCGGCGGGGCGTGGCTGTCCACGCATTTCTGGGAACACTACCAGTTTACGGGCGACAGAACGTTTCTGGAGGAGCGGGCGTATCCCGTGATGAAAGAGGCGAGCCTGTTCTTCGTCGATTTTCTGGTCGAGGACCCCAAGACCGGCTGGCTGATTAGTACGCCGTCCAATTCGCCCGAGCAGGGCGGGCTGGTGGCCGGACCGACGATGGACCATCAGATCATTCGCACCCTGTTCGAGGCCACAGCCCAGGCTGCCGGGATTCTTGATGTCGATGTAGATTTCGCCGCCCAGCTTACAGAAATGCGCGCCTGGATTGCGCCGAACCAGATCGGCCAGTACGGCCAGTTGCAGGAGTGGCTCGAAGACAAGGACGATCCCAAGAGCCAGCACCGCCACGTCTCACACCTGTGGGGCGTGTACCCGGGGCGGGAGATCACGCCGCAGACACCCGAACTATTTGCCGCGGCTAGGCAATCCCTGATCTATCGCGGCGATGGCGGTACCGGTTGGAGCAAGGCTTGGAAGATCAACTTCTGGGCCCGTTTCCTGGACGGCGACCATGCCCATAAGATGTTGATCGAGGCCCTGACCGGCAACACGTATCCGAATCTGTTCGACGCCCATCCGCCGTTCCAGATCGACGGCAATTTCGGCGGCGCCGCCGGCATCGCGGAGATGTTATTGCAGAGCCATGTCCCGGTGTCCGATTCGGCACAGGCATTCGAAATCAACCTGCTGCCCGCCCTACCTGCGGCTTGGCCGGTCGGCTCGGTCAAAGGTCTGCGGGCCCGCGGCGGGTTCGAAGTCGATATCAACTGGTCGGACGGCAAGCTTGGCAATGCGACCGTTCGCAGTCTGGTCGGCAATCCTTGCACTTTGCGTTACGGAAAAGTCACGCGGGGACTGACCCTTGCGAAAGGGGACGTGTTCCGCTGGGATGGGCAATCACAGAATTAGGATTTGGGGCCAAACGAGAACGAGAGAACGAAGGAACGCATCATGATGAAAGGCTGTACGCATTGGCTGTGTTTGGCGGGTGTGATTGTCTTGCCGCTGGGCGCCGGCCCGACGATGGGGGTTGAGACGCAAGATGTTGCGTCTCTACATTGGCTGGAACCCAACGCGCCCCAGGTCGCGACCGGGGTAAGCTGGGGGGTGCCCTGGCCCAAAGGCGCAATTCGTAGAGACGCAACATTTGGCGTCTCAACCAGGGACGGCAGAAACCTTGCGCTTCAGACCTGGCCCTTGGCCTATTGGCCCGATGGCTCGCTGAAATGGAGCGGCTTCGCGGCCATAGCCGGGCCAAATACCGTCGGTCCGCTGACGCTCACAAGGGGAGCGACCTTGCTGGCGGCCGGTGCTATCGTCCGCGTGCAGGAAAGCGACGATGCGGTGACGATCGACACCGACTCTTTACGATGCCGCATCGCCAGGGGGGGGCAATACCTCTTCGATTCGCTGACGATCGACAACCGTGAGGTTACTCGCAAAGGACGACTTGTCTGCATTCTACAGAAAGGTCCTGAACTCGACGCGGCCAATCTGCCGCCGCGAGAGGAGTTCACCAGCGAGATCAGGAACATCACGGTCGAGCAGAGCGGACCCGTCCGGGCGGTGGTCAAGCTGGAAGGTATGCACAAATCGCGGCAGGGCAGTCGCGCGTGGTTGCCCTTTACGGTGCGGCTGTACTTCTACGGAGGTGCCAGACCGATACGCATGGTGCATTCGATTGTCTTTGACGGTGACGAGCGTCAGGATTTCATCCGAGGGCTGGGCGTGGTCTTCGACGTGCCGATGCGGGAAGAGATTCAGAACCGTCACGTCCGCTTCTCGGGTGAAGGCAACGGCTTGTGGGCCGAGCCGATCCAGCCGCTCAAAGGCCGGGATGGTCGCTATGTTGCGGGCGGCAATCGCCGCGACGTTTACTACGACCAGATCGACGGCCAGCGCGTCCCCAACAAGGAGGACGTCAACCGGCGGGGGCAGAATCTCCTTTCAATGTGGGCCGTCTGGGATGACTTCAGGCTGCTCCAACCGAATGCGAATGGATTCACCATCGAGAAACGCACCAATCCGGAAAGCTGCTGGCTGCCGGCCGGCGCCGGCCAGCGGGCCTCGGGCCTGGTCTTTGCGGGCGACGTCTCGGGCGGACTGGCGGTCGGCGTGAAGGACTTCTGGCAGTCGTATCCTTCCGCCCTGGAGGTGCGCCGTGCGAGCAAGGATGCGGCCGAGCTCTGCGTGTGGCTCTGGTCGCCCGACGCCCCGGTGATGGATATGCGTCACTACGACATCGTCGCTCACGGCCTGGAAGAGGTCTACGAGGATGTGCAGGAGGGTTTCAGCACGCCCAACGGCGTGGCGCGCACGAGCGAGCTGACACTGTTTCCGACGGCTGACGTTCCGAGCAAGGAGGACACGGCCGAGTACGCCCGCATCGCCAGCCAACCCCCGCTCTTGGTGTGCACGCCGCAATACCTCAATTCGGTGCATGCCTTTGGCTTCTGGGGCCTGCAGGATCGCTCCACCCCGTTCAAGAGCGCGATCGAGGACCAGCTCGACAGCGTCATCGCCTATTATCAGAAATGCGTCGAGCAGGCCAACTGGTACGGCTTCTGGGATTACGGCGATGTCATGCACTCCTACGACAACACGCGCCACGTCTGGTGTTATGATCTCGGCGGGATGGCCTGGGACAATTCCGAGCTCGGGACCGATATGTGGTTGTGGTACAGCTTCCTGCGCAGCGGCCGGGCCGATATCTTCCGCATGGCCGAGGCGATGACCCGCCACACGGGCGAGGTCGACAGCTACCACCAGGGGCGCTTCGCCGGCTTGGGCTCGCGTCACAACGTGCGTCACTGGGGCTGCGGCGCCAAGGAGGCCCGGATCAGCCAGGCCGCCTACCGGCGCTTCTACTACTACCTGACCACCGACGAGCGGACGGGCGATGTCATGCGTGAGATGCTCCAGGCCGACGACAGGGTCGCCGAGGTCGATCCGATGCGTCTGGCGCAGCCGATTACCGCGGCCGAGAAGAAGTATCCCGCCCGCTTGCGTCTGGGTCCGGACTGGCTGGCCCTGGCCGGCAACTGGATGACCGAGTGGGAACGCACGGGCGACACGAAATGGCGAGACAAGCTGTATGCGGGCATGGATTCCATCGTGGCGATGCCGCTCGGTATCCGTACGGGCAAGAACCTGGTCATGGGCTTCGATCCCCAGACGGGCCAGCTCTATCAGCTCGACGACCAGGCGGGCGACTATAACCTAGCGACGATTATGGGCGGGGCCGAGCTGGTCTTCGATCTCAACCAGATGGTTGACCATGAGGGTTGGCAGAAGGCTTGGCTGCAATACTGTCGCCTGTACCGCGCGCCCAAGGATGTGGTTCTCCGTGACATGACCACAGGCGCCGAAGGCGCCGACGCCTCGTACGTTCGTGATGGGCGGCTGGCCGCTTATGTCTATATGAAGACGGGAAACGAAGCCTTCGCTCAGCGCGCCGTGAGGCAGTTAGGCGGACGTGGAGCCGCGCCGGTCAGGACGCAACGGGTCGAAGGGCCGCAGGTACTGAATCCCATTGACGAGGCCCCCCGAGTCGGCACCAACGGGACCGCCCAGTCGGCCCTTGAGACGATTGCCATTCTGGGCATGTGTGCCGACCACGTCCCGGCCGAAGCACCGCCTCAAAATGAAATGCGTCGTGGCTTCCGAGGCCGGTAGCGTCCCGGCGATCTCGGCAGGGAAAGGAGCTGATGGTGAGTTCAAAGCGATACGCGGGAAAATGGATTAGTTCAGTGGCACTGGCGACAGCGCTGACGCTCATGAGTGGCAGCCTCCAAGCCGAGGGCCGCATTGATCGTCACGCGCTGGTGACGCGGCACAATGTCACCCTCACCCAGCCCGATCCACTGACGCCGCTGACGGTGGGCAACGGTGAATTCGCTTTCACGGCCGATATCACGGGCCTGCAAACGTTTCCTGAGTTCCACGAGCAAGGCACGCCGCTGTGTACGCAATCGCAGTGGGGCTGGCATCGCATGCCCAACCCGGAAGGCTACGAACTGGGCGATGCCTTGACGGACTATGATGTGAACGGGCGCAAGGTGCCCTATGCCGACGGTGCCGGCTCGCGCGGTTATTCTGCTGCCGCGACGTGGCTGCGCGCCAACCCGCATCGCCTGCACTTGGGGCGCATCGGACTGCGTCTGACCAAGTCTGACGGGTCGCCTGTCGGCATGGCGGATTTGGGCGATACCTCGCAAACGCTCGACCTCTGGGCCGGACGGCTGAGCAGTCAGTTCATAGTGGACGGCCAGCCGGTCAAGGTTCTGACGGTCTGTCACCCGACACGTGATGTGCTGGCGGTTCGCATCGAGTCGCCGTTGCTGCAATCGGAACGATTGGCTGTTTCGCTGACCTTTCCGTATGGCAAGGCCGACTGGCGCGACGCGGCGGATTGGGATAGTCCGGATCGCCACACGACGCAGTGCCGAATCGCAGGCAGCGGAGCCGAGTTGACGCGAATCCTCGACGCCGAACGCTACTACATCCGTGTGGCCTGGTCACAGGGAGCGAAAATCCGCAGCAAGTCACAGCATGAGTACGAGATTTACCGACAGGACGGTCAGCCTT
Source organism: uncultured Pirellulales bacterium (assembly GCA_964399325.1). Lineage (GTDB taxonomy): Bacteria > Planctomycetota > Phycisphaerae > Sedimentisphaerales > Anaerobacaceae > JAFGLV01. Next base: position 1,305 of record CAYNQP010000055.1, on the reverse strand, counting down.
TGGAGATCGTGTTTGCCTTTTCTCCGGTGCTCGGGGAGACGCAAGATGTTGCGTCTCTACCGTCTGACTTTGGGGCCGTTCACGCGGCGGCGGCGCATCATTGGGAGCGGTTTTGGAGTACGGGCGGTGCGATCGACTTTTCCGCGTGTACCGATCCTCGCGCTGCCGAATTGGAGCGCCGCGTTGTCCTGTCGCAGTATCTGATGGCCATTCAGTGTTCGGGTTCGCGGCCGCCACAGGAGACGGGGCTCGTCTACAACAGTTGGTTCGGCAAGTTCCATCTCGAAATGCACTGGTGGCACGCGGTGCATTTTGCCCTGTGGGACCGATTGGGCCTGCTGGAACGCAGCCTGGGGTGGTACCAGTCGATCTTGCCCAAGGCTCGCGCGACCGCCGAGATGCAGGGCTACGCAGGCGTGCGCTGGCCCAAGATGACCTGTCCCGACGGGAGCGAAAGCCCCAGTTCCGTCGGCGTATTTCTGATCTGGCAGCAGCCGCACCCGATTTACTACGCCGAGCTGTGCTATCGGGGCCACAGCGACCGACCGACGCTCGAACGATATCGTGATCTTGTATTCGAGACGGCTGAGTTCATGGCTTCGTATCCTGTTTGGGATGAGGCGGGCCAGCGCTATGTGCTGGGACCTGTCCTGATCCCGGCGCAGGAAAGCTACGGGCGCTATCGGGCCCGCACGATCAATCCGACCTTCGAGCTGGCTTACTGGTACTGGGCCCTCGATACGGCCCAGAAATGGCGGCAGCGACTCGGCATGAGCCGCGAGCCGAAATGGGACCGCGTGATGCAGCATCTTTCTCACCCGACTATTCGGGAGGGGGTCTACACGGCTATCGAAACCGCTCCCTACACGATTTGCGAAGATCACCCCTCGATGGTCGCGGCGCTGGGATTCGTGCCGCAGACGCCTCTGGTCGATCCGAGCACCATGGGCCGTACGCTCGACAGCGTCATGCAAAGTTGGGACTGGCCCAGCACGTGGGGTTGGGATTATCCTATGCTGGCGATGACGGCGGCCCGGCTGGACGAGCCCGGAAAGGCCGTGGATGCGCTGTTCATCGATGCGCAGAAGAACCGTTACTTGGCCAACGGGCACAACTATCAGTCGGCGCGACTGCCGCTGTATCTGCCCGGCAACGGCGGGTTGCTCACGGTCGTGGCGATGATGGCCGCGGGCTGGGACGGCTGTCCGGACCGTCCGTGTCCCGGTTTTCCGAGCAATGGAAAGTGGAACGTTCGTTGGGAAGGACTACGACGCATGCCGTAGGGGCGAATAATCATTCGCCCTC
>CAYNQP010000054.1:0-12321 GCA_964399325.1 uncultured Pirellulales bacterium | reverse complement strand
TCAACGAGCGTGTCGAGCAGCTCCAAGCAGAAAGCAACAAGTAGCCGCTAATCGTATCGGACAGGGATTTTCATGAAGATTGCATTCACCGCGTCTGGAGAGACGCTCGACGCGCCGCTGGACAGCCGGTTCGGCCGCGCCGCGAAGTTTATTGTATACGACACGGACACCGACGCCTTCGAGGTGATCGACAACGTGCGGAATCTCAACGCCGCCCAGGGCGCGGGCATCCAGTCGGCCCAGACCATTTCGCAGTCGGGCGCTGAATGCCTCGTCACGGGACATTGTGGACCCAAGGCGTTTCGCGTCCTGTCCGTGGCGGGGATCACAGTCTATAATACCGATGCGCCGACCGTGGCCGCGGCGCTGGAGGCGTTCAAGGCCGGGACACTGGAGCCGGCCACATCGAGCGACGTCGAGGGACACTGGGTATGAGCGAGCCGGTCCAAGCATTGCCGCCGGTGACATACACACCCATCGGCGTGATCCGAAGCGACCATCAGGCAGCGGAACAAACCCCGATCCAACCGGTCTACGCGCGCGGCTGTCCCGGGCGAGCGGAGGTCCTGCCGGAACACGTCGAAGGATTGAGAGACCTGGAGGGCTTCTCTCATCTAATCCTGCTATACCACTTCCATCGGGCCGGGCCGGCCCAGTTGGTCGTTCCGCCTTTCACAGACGACGGGCCCAGAGGTCTCTTTTCGACACGACATCCACGACGGCCCAATCCCATAGGCCTTTCCGTGGTGCGGCTCCTGCGAATCGAAGGAGGCACTCTGCACCTGGAAGATGTGGACATCCTGGACGGTACGCCCCTGCTGGACATCAAACCCTACATCCGGCGCTTCGACGGCGTGGCCGAGCCGCGCGGCGGCTGGACGGAAACCATCGACGAACAGACCGCCCACCGGCGCGGGCTCAGGGGATTCCAGGGCGGAGGGTCGTCATGATCGTCGCGGTCGCTTCCGGCAAAGGCGGCACGGGCAAGACCACGGTGGCCACCAACTTGGCGAAAGTCTGCGCCGAGACGGGTCGGACGACGCAGTACCTCGACTGTGACGTGGAGGAGCCGAACGGTCATATCTTCCTCAAGCCGCAGATCACGCAGCGAGAGGAAGTGACAGTTGAAGTGCCCGAAGTTGATGCCGGCAAGTGCATCGCGTGCGGCCAATGCGGCCAGATCTGCCAGTACAGTGCGATCCTCTGCCTCCAGGACCAGGTGCTGACCTTCGAGCAACTCTGCCACTCGTGCGGGGGTTGTTGGCGTGTCTGCCCGACCGGGGCGATCCGGCAGAGACCTCTGCGCATCGGCGAAATCGATACCGGGCATGTCGAGACGCTGGGCTTCGTCGGCGGACGCCTGGAGATCGGCTACGTGCGCACGCCCGCTCTGATCACCCGCGTGAAAAAGCACATCGAGCCGGACACACTGGCGATTATCGACGTGCCGCCCGGGACGTCATGTCCGGTGGTCGCGGCGCTGAAGGGGGTCGATTTTGTGCTGCTCGTCACCGAGCCGACGCCGTTCGGACTCAACGATCTGAAGCTGGCCGTGGAGTTGGTGCGCGAAATGGGGCTGCCTTTTGCGGTGGTGATCAACCGCGACGGTATCGGCAATGACGACACCCGCGCCTACTGTGAAGCGGAAAGCATTGATATCGTCGCGAGACTTCCCGACGACCGACGGATCGCCCAGGCCTATTCGTCCGGGCAAATGATCGTTGATACGATGGACGAGTACGTGGACACATTCAGAGAGTTGGCGACGGCCATAGGGTGTTTGGAATGAACGAGATCGTGGTCATCAGCGGTAAAGGGGGGACGGGCAAAACAAGCCTGGTCGGGGCGTTTGCGGCCCTGGCCGACCACGCTGTCCTGGCGGACTGCGATGTCGATGCGGCGGACCTCCATCTGCTGCTGGAGCCGCGCGTGCAGCAGACGCATGATTTCAGCGGTGGCAAACTCGCGCGCATCGACCCGGCCAAGTGCGTCGGCTGCGGCCGATGTCGCGAGGTGTGCCGGTTCGAGGCCGTCGCGCTGGACGGCCCGGGCAACGAAATCATTCAGAAGACCTACACGGTTGATTCCATCGCGTGCGAGGGCTGCGGCGTTTGCGTCCACTTCTGCCCGGTGGGCGCCATCGACTTCCGCGAAGCGGTCAACGGTCAATGGTTCGTCTCGGACACGCGATTCGGACCGATGGTCCACGCCCGGCTCAAGCCGGCCGAGGAGAACAGCGGCAAGCTCGTCACTCTTATTCGTAAGGAGGCCCGGCGCCTCGCGGGTGAGCAAGGTCGAGAACTGATCATTGTGGACGGCTCACCCGGCATCGGCTGTCCCGTGATCGCTTCGATCACGGGTGCGGACCTCGTGCTGGTGGTCACTGAGCCGACGATGTCGGGCGAGCATGACTTGGGTCGCGTCGTCGAACTAACGAGACATTTCGGGATTCCAGCGATGGTGTGCATCAACAAGTGGGACATCAATCCCGCGATGACCGAGCGCATCGAGAGAACGGCTCGCGAGAAAGGGTTGAAGACCGCCGGCCGGGTCGTGTATGATGCGGCCGTGACAAAGGCCCAAGTAGCGGGAAAGACGGTCGTGGAATCCTGCGACGAGGCCCTGAGAGAGCAAATCGTGACTCTCTGGGAAACCGTGCGTCAAGAATTGGGGCGCGCCACAAGTGTAAGGGGAACAGCGTGACGACGGGAATCAAACATAAGTATCTGGTTCTAAGCGGCAAAGGGGGCGTCGGCAAGAGCAGCATTGCGGTGAATCTCGCCGCCTGGCTGGTCCGGCAAGGCAACCGAGTGGGCCTGTTGGACGTGGACATCCACGGTCCCAGTATCCCCAGACTGCTGAACCTGGAGCGGACAAGACTGCAAGCGACGGACGAAAAGATCGAACCTGTCGTTCACGAAGGCTCTCTCAAGGTCGTGAGTATTGGATTGATGCTGAATGACCCCGATGAGGCCCTGATCTGGCGCGGGCCGATGAAGCACAACGTGATCAGCCAATTCATCGAGGGCGTGCGTTGGGGGGACCTGGATTACCTCGTGGTGGACTGTCCGCCCGGCACGGGTGACGAGGCCTTGTCCACCGTGCAGATACTCGGATCGGTTGACGGTGTCGTGATCGTGACGACGCCGCAGGACCTTGCCGTGGTGGACGTGCGCAAGTGCCTAACGTTCTGCAAGCAGTTGAACCTGCCCGTGTTGGGGGTGATTGAGAACATGAGCGGCTTCGTCTGCCCCCATTGCCACGGCCGTACCGATGTGTTTGGCGGCGCGGGCGGACAGGCGATGGCCAAGGACTTCGCCGTGCCCTTCCTCGGCTGTATTCCCCTGGACCCTGCCCTGGCGCAAGCGTGCGATGCAGGGACACCGTTCATCGATTTCGACAGTGACAATCCCACGGCTCAAGCGCTCGCCCACGCCTTTGAGCCGCTGGCGACCGAACAGAACAAGCCCATAGAAAGGAAGGAGCAGAACCATATGAAGATAGCGATTCCTCTTGCCGGCGGCAGACTGTCGGCCCACTTCGGCCATTGCGAACAGTTCGCGATCTTGAGCGTTGACCCGGAAAGCAAGACCATCGAGGACCAGGTATTGCTGAATCCCCCGTCGCACGAGCCCGGCGCGTTGCCGACCTGGCTGGCCGAACAAGGTGTCACGGCGATCATCGCCGGCGGCATGGGCCAAAGAGCGCAGATGCTATTCACCGACAAGAACATCGAGGTGATCGTCGGAGCGCCGGCCGAAACCCCGGAGGAGTTGGTCAGCAACTATCTGGCCGGAAGCCTTGAGGCAGGCGAAAACATTTGTGACCACTGAGAGACACAAGACCAACAGTATCGAGAACGGGCACGCCCATTGCCTCATGTGTGGCCAGGAAAACCCGTCATCGCTCGGATTGAGCTTCCACGTTCGAGAGGACGTTGCGTATGCCCGGTTCCAGGCACACCCCAAGCTCCAGGGATACGACGGCGTTCTCCACGGCGGCGTCATCGCTTCGCTGCTCGATGCGGCGATGACTCATTGCCTGTTTCACCATGGTGTGCAGGCGGTCACCGGAGATCTCCATATCCGGTTCGTACGGCCCGTCTCCTGTCACACGGCGGTGGATCTGTGCGCTTGGATCGTGTCTGTGACGTCGCCCTTGTACCGCCTACGGGCCGAACTCGCGTGTGAGGGGACCCTCATGGCCTGGGCCGAGGCCAAATTCATGGAGCGTCCGAGGCTGCCATGACGTGCAACCCTGTGGAGATAACCGTACTCGTGGATAAGCAGGCCGAAGGCGGATGCCCGCCGGCGGAGTCACGTGGTCGGACCGGCCGGTGAATCTGGCCTCGCATATCGGAGTTACCGGGCCCATTATCCGCCGGACGTCGTTCGAGCACGCCAGCGGGATTAGTCATCTGCGTGGGATGCTGTCACGCCGGCCTGGTGAACACTTTGGATCAGGTACGACGCGTCAGTGGAATCTTCCAGGTGCGAGCGGTGATCGGTGGTTTTCACCTTACTTCTGCGGACGGTCAGCGTCTCCGGCAGACCATTGAAGCGTTACGCACGATCGCGCCGGACTCACTGATTCCGTGCCATTGCACAGGAGACCGCGCCGTCGATTTGCTCCAGGAGGCTTTTGGCGACTGTGTGTCCTTGGGCCGCTGGGGCGCGGTGTATCGGTTCGGTTCGCCATAGTCGGCCTGTCGAAGGGATGACAGACACGACGCAAGGAATTCTTCGCAATCGGTATTGCAGGAACACTGGATATGACCAGACCCAGACAATGCAGGCGGGTGGCACAACTTCCGCAAGCCAACTACTACAAGCCCAGAGGGGTGCCGCTGTCGCTGCTGGAATGCGTCGAATTGACGGTGGATGAATTGGAGGCCGTCCGCCTGGCCGATCTGGAGGGCATGTACCAGGAGGAGGCGGCCCTGAGAATGAACGTCTCCCGGCAGACGTTCGGCCGGATCGTGGAGGCCGCCCACCAGAAAATCGCCGACGCCCTGGTCAACAGCAAAGCGATCTCCATCCAGGGCGGGGTTGTGGAAGTCGCTGGGCCTGCGGACGCCGAACCTTGCCACCGAGGGCGCCGCGGCTTTGGACACGGAAAAGGACGCTGTTCAACGCGCGGACAAATCTGAGTTGCCACGAAACAGTCCTATTCACCCGACTCTTCTCCCTCGCCAGCCATCAAAAAAATCCGCAAACTTTGCAGAATTATTGTGGATACGCTCTATACATATCGAATAGGCTCGCCTCAGATAGAATACTTGGAGGTTCAAAGATGGCGCAATCAGCGAGGACTGGACCCGTGGAGATCACAGAAGCCGAATGGGCAATCATGAAGGCGGTCTGGGAGCGTCAGCCTTGCGCGGCCGGAACGGTGCAGGAGGCGTTGGCGGACGAGCTGGGCTGGGCCTACAGCACCGTCAAGACGACGATGGACCGCATGGTTGGCAAAGGATTGCTGGAGATCGAAAGGATTCGCAACCTTCAGCTTTTCAGCGCCAAGGTCGACCGGCGGCAGGCGGCCGGATGGGAATTCCGACGCATGCTGGCGCGGGCCTTTGACGGGGCGCTGGGACCCATGATGCAGTACCTCGTGGAGAATGAGAAGCTGACACGGGAGGATCTGGACCCGTTGCGTAAGGTGGTCGACGCCGCGGCAAAGAAGAACGCCGGACGCTGACCGTTTGCGGAGGACATCATGAACGATACGATTGTCACGCTGAACCGGTTGGGAGCGTCGTTCGTCAGTCACGCCGGCTCCATGTTCGTGCAGGCCGGCATACTCGTCGTGCTGCTTTCGGTGCTCGATCGCATCTTGCGTCGTCGCCTGCGCGCCTCGCTACGCTACGCGCTTTGGATGCTGGTTCTGGTCAAGCTGATGCTTCCTCCCGGCTTTTCCTTGCCTACTGGCGTCGGGAGCTGGGCCGGACGCGTCGCGGGCATCCTGTCCGCCCGTGTCGAAGGCCTCCCGCCATCGAATCACGAGGTAAGTGCCGGCGTCACAGTGTCTGAGCTCCACGCACTCGTTCGATGATGAGACCTGCGGCGCTGCAGGTCGAGGCCCCGGATGTCTCCGTGTTGAAGTTGACCCGGGATTTGTCCGGTCCGGCAGTCTGCCAGGCTTGGCGACCGGTGATTCTCGCGTCTCAGGCCCTGACCGACCGCCTGCCGGAGGATAGGCAACGGGCCATTCTGATCCACGAACTCTGCCACATCAAGCGGGCGGACCCATGGGTCAACCTGGCTCAAACCCTGCTCCAAGTATTCTATTTCTACAATCCTCTGGTTTGGCTGGCCAATACATCCATTCGGCGCGTGCGGGAACAGGCGGTGGACGAGAGAGTGTTGGTCTGTCTCAAGGGTCAGCTTCAGTGCTATAGTCACACCCTGATCGACATCGCGTCGGCCCTGACGCTGCGGACGAAGCTCGGCATGGGTCTGATCGGGGTCTCCGAAACGAAGACACACCTGAATGCAAGGATCCAACTGATGTTGCATAGACCGTCCCCACAACACGCCGAGCTCGGAATCACGGGCCTGGCCACTTTGATCATACTGGGATGCATCCTGCTGCCGATGGCGGCGAGCGGCGGAGCCAACGCCCCCGCCGGCGCCTTCGCTCCGGCTGATGCGCAGACCAGCGAGAAGTTGCTCAAGGATATTCAAAGCATGGCCGACCAGATGGCGGCCGCTTTCAACGGCAAGCAGATCGACTCTCTGATGTCCCATTATGCCGCGGATCTGATCGTCATGGCGCCGGGTGAACCCGCTCTGGTGGGCTCCGAGGCACAAAGGAAGATTCACGCAAAGACCATAGGTGAGGGTCTTCAGGTTCGCTCGTATCGGCTGCCCCAGCAGAAGATGGTCGTCTGCGTGGTCAAGTGGTGCGACTGGAGGTTGAAGAATCCCGTCTCCGGAATGGACTACGTCATCCCCGGCAAGAGCCTCCACATCTGGCAACGCCAAGCCGACGGCTCCTGGAAGATCGCCTTCGACCTCAACAACTTCGACATCACGCTCTGAGACTTCGTCATGAACGGGGGCAAACACTGGGGCAGGACCGTGAATCTGCATTCTCGCGGTCCTGCCTCTGTCAGGCTCGGTCGTGGTGACCGAGGATAAGCACCCCTTGTTATTGGCCTTTGACGGCGAGTACTCCGGCGACAGCCGGCGGCACAGCCTCTGGCTCCGCTACGGCTGGCAGTTCTAAACCAGTCTGAAGACGCATCCTCATCGACTGGCCGTCGATGACAGGGAATCTTTGACGATCGGCTCTGTGCCTGTCGTTCCGGAATGAGAGTCCGCTTCGCATCGCGAAGGTCTCCTTGGTCCGGAAACACACCGCCTGATAGTGTCACCGCATGGACTACGGCGTGGCTGGCCCGGCCCTATCATTCCGTTCGCGCGATCATCGTGGAAAACACACCAATCCTCTTCGGATTGCGAGATTCTCTCTCTTTTGCTCCAGCTATGTTGCCACCTGGACGATAACAGTATTTCATGCTGTCGTTTGAGCAGGAAAGACAGGCCGCCGGAGACTATCGACGGCCCGCCTGCGATGCTCGACGTCGGCGCCATGGGGTGGAACAGAAACAGCATTCCCGTAGTGGATTAGGAGAGAACTGTGCAGACGTCTGACGGAACAAGTCTTGTCGTACGGTCACATCTGGCCGCCATCTTCCTGGTAACATTCCTCGCGGCCGGCGTCTCGTTCGGAGACAGTTCAGGGCCGATCGATGTCACCGAGCCCAACCTGCACGACGCAGACAAGGTCTACGGACGGCTGGTCTCGACGATGGAGGGCCCTTATCTCAATCAAAGGGATATCTTCCTTCTGGCCTTGGGCGAGACCGACCCCAACCGCTATACTGATGTCTCGTTCAAGGCTTATGGCCTGTATTGCGATGTGAATGATATGTACATGGTGAACACCGGCGCGATTGACGTCAACGCCATCGGCGGCCATGCGATATCGAACTCCACTGCCTTCGCCGACGTCGACGCCTATGGAATTCACGCCAAAGGAGGTGTCAACAACATCGGTGTCCTCACCGTTACGGCTGCCGGAGGCACAGCCGACACCAATGATGAGGCCGACGCCGACGCCGAGGCCTATGGAATCCTCGCTAGGGAAGACGTCAACAACGTCGACGCCGTCACCGTTACGGCCCGCGGGGGCACGGCTGACGCCAACGATGGGGCCGACGCCGACGCCGAGGCTTACGCAGGGGGAATTGGCGCTGAGGGGTATGTCACGAACAACGGTTCTCTCACCGTTACGGCTCGCGGCGGCACGGCCCACGCTGATGGGGATGCCGACACCGATGCCCACGCCTACGGAGTCGGTTCGGATGGATATGTTACGAACAGCGGTCCCCTCACCGTCACAACCGTTGGGGGTGTGGCCGACGCCAATGATGAGGCTGACGCCTACGCCGAGACCTACGGAATCGTCTCCTACCTGGGCCTGGCCAATACCGGCGCTATCGCCGCCGCGGCCACCGGGGGCACGGCCGATGCCAACAATATAGCCGACGCGTACGCTGCCGCCCATGGAATCTACAGCTATGGCGATATCGACAATGCCGGCGACATCGATGTCAACGCCTTGGGGGGTACGGCAACTGCCAGCACAGGTCGCGCGCGCGCCAAGGCCTATGCGTATGGCCTCGATAGCGACTCCGGCGATGTCAACAATACCGGCGACATCACCGTCACGGCTACCGGAGGTACGGCCGCCGCCAATGATGAAATCTACGCCTACGCCGACGCATCCGGAGTCTACTCCGGCGGCGACCTGCACAACACCGGCGCGATCGATTTGAATGCCCTGGGAGGCCTGGCGACTGCGAGTACCGGCATCGCGGATGCCAACGCCTATGCGTATGGCCTGGAAAGCGACTCCGGCGAGGTCACCAACACCGGCGCCATCACCATCATGGCCACGGGCGGCACGGCCGACGCCAATGATGAGGCCTACGCCAACGTTGAGACCTACGGGGTCTACACTGACGGCGAGGTCAGCAACACCGGCGCTCTCACCTTCACAGCCATGGCCGGCACGGCCAACGGCAATACCCTGGCCGCTGCGGACGTCAATGCCGTGGGGGTCTACGGCCTCGTGGATGTCAACAACACCGGCGTCATCACAGTTACAGCCACAGGCGGCACGGCCGACGCCAACGATGAGGCCTCCGGCTACGCCGACGCCTACGGAGTCTACGCCGACGGAGATGTGAACAACGCCGGCGCCATCACGGTCACAGCTACGGCAGGCACGGCCGGCATCAATGACGGAACCTCCGCCCTCGCGAGCAGCTACATCAGCGGAATTGAGACTGGCGGAGACGTGAATAATATCGGCGCCATCAGCATCACAGCCATCGGCGGCGCGGCCGACGCCAACAATGGCGCCTCCGCCTTCGCGAGGGCCAACGCCGCGGGGATTGACGCCGAGGGAGACGTCACCAATACCGGCGCGATCACAGTCATGTCTACGGGAGGCACGGCCGACGCCAATGATGAGGCCTCCACCCATACCTACGCCTACGGGATTTACGCGGACGGAGCCGTCACCAATGCCGGCGCCCTTACCGTCACAGCCACGGGCGGCACGGCCAATGCCAAGGATGAGGCCCGCGCTCAAGCTCATGCCGGTGGAATCACCTCTTGGGAGAGCGCTGTCACCAATACCGGCGTCGTCACTGTTGTGGCAACAGCCGGCACGGTCAACGCCCGGGGTGACGCCAATGCCTCTGCCGAAGCCTGGGGGATTTCCGCGGACGGAGGCATCGACAATAGTGGCGCTCTTGTCATCACGGCCCATGGTGGGACGGTGACCGGGTCCGATGATTACAACGCCTCTTCCGTGGCCTTCGGGCTCTATTCAGAGGCAGTCGATGCCACCGTCTCCGACGTCAACAATTCGGGCAACATCACCGTCACCGCCACGGCCCAGGAGGGTTCCACCTCGTATGCCTACGGAATCTACCTGGCCGGCGACGGCGCCCTGACCAACACCGGGACCATTCGCACCTCGGCCGACAGGGCCTACGAAGTCTATGTGGCCCCCGACACCACCACCACCCTGGTCGATACCTACAACGTCACGCTGGATGGGGACCCGAATGAGGCCTCCGTCTATGTGGGCGACGGCGCTACCCTGGAGTTGAACGATGCGAGCTTGACGGTCACGTATGCAAACCGCGAGACGATCTGGGATACCGACTACCGCCTCTTCGAGGTCGATTCCAACGGGGTCGTCGACGGCAACTTCGCCGACGCGCAGGCTGCCAACCCCAACACCACCGTTACCTATTACGACCAGGGCACCGCCGGCAGCGCCGACGACGCGGTGGCGTTGAGCTATACCCCCGACGCTTCCGGGACGCCGGGATCGTCTGCCGTGGAAAGGCAAGTGGTCTTTCAGGCCGGCGACGTCGTCAACCGGCGTATGACCGGCACCCTGCTGAAAAATGTTCTCTCACTAACCACGTCGCCACTGCTGGCCAGCGCCGGCTCGACCGCCGAGAGCATGCGTCTGGCGCGCTCGGCCTCCGACAAGACCACCGGCTTCTACGTCGAGCCCTACTACTCTCGGCTGAGCAAGGACGCCAATCCCTTGGGATACAAGGCACGTCTGTGGGGATTCTCTGCCGGCTACGAACAATCCGTCGAGAACACCCTGCTCGGTCTGCACGCCGGCTACGGACAATCCGACATCGATTACACCGGCACCGGCTTCAGCGCCAACCGCGAAGACCAGGACATCCTGACGGCGGGCTTGACCGGCCTGACCCGTTGGGACCCGTGGACCCTGCGCTACGGCATCACCGGCTTCTACGGCTGGCACGACTACAGCGGCCTGACCGGCCTGTCTCTGGACGAGTGCGAGACCGCCTCTTACAGCAGCTACGGCGCCATCGCGACGGTCATGGCGGGGCGCATCATTCGGCGGGACAAGCACGTGTTCCTGCCCGAGGCAGGACTCAGCTACCTCTGGGCCCATCGACCTGGCTACACCACCGAAGCGGCCGATCCGAGTTGGAACACGACCTATTCAACTCTCGACGACCATGACGTTCAGGCCGAAGCGGCGCTGCGTTGGCTCAGCAGCTTCATGCATGGCAACGTCCATGTTACGCCGTCCGCCTCGGTCGGCGTCAGGCATCTGCTGACGGACGATGAGGCCAGCGTCTGGCTGTCTGTCCCCGGCGCCGCGCCGGTTCTGGTCAGATCCGAACGCGACCGAACCGCTCTGACGCTGTCGGGCTCGGTGGCGCTGACCAAGGCCAGGCGTGCTTTGTCGCTGGCCTACGACGGTGAGTATTCCGATGACAGCCGGCGGCACAGTCTTTGGCTGCGGTTCAGTTGGCTGTTCTGAACAACCTGCCCACTCTCGGCTAGCTGGGTTCCCGTATTCTCTCGCGCCGCCGGCCCCCGGCAGATCGCGTGTTGCGCTACAACCCAGAGCCGACGTAGTCGCGAATCTTCTGCCGGACGCGCTCCATCTCGGCATTCGGCGGCAAGAAGGAAAACAGGTCCTCCAGATAGCCCCGCTCCTTGACGCATCTGATCGAAGCGCCGAAATTCAGATCATAGACCCAGCTAAGCTGACAAAGCTTCATGTCGGTAAGCGTGCGCAGCTTGGTATAGTCGATGAGCTGCCCGTTCAAAACGGCCTCCAACACATCAGGCGAATGCTCCGGCACGTCGGGCAGCTCGATCTCAAGCACACACCCCTCCGGATCCTCTCGATAGCGCCTGTAGTGGTCCACAACGACGCGAAAGATGTCGAGCTTGTCCGCATCCCGGATGAGCTTGGCCAACAACAGGGTCTGGCCCTTGAGATCGGCGGGAAGGGCCTTACGACCATGATGCTCGACCGCCGTCTCCACCCAGCGCCGCTCCTCGGCCGGCAACATATCCAAGATCCCCTCCTGCTGCAGGACCTCGACACCTAACCGGCAATGGTCGACGCTCCTGGGATCATTATAGGTGCGATACTGGGCAAACTGGGGGAATCGCCCAATATCATGAAACAGGGCAATCAACTCGGCGACCCGCGTCTGATTGTCGTCGAGGGCCAGCTCGCTCGCCAGAAAAACGCTCTCCTGGCACGTCCGGCGCGTATGCACCTGCTTGAGTTGCAGGTTGGCATTCACGTAGGCATCATCACCAAAGAAACGGTGGGTGTATTCGTCGAACCAATGCTTGAATCTATCCAATTGTTCTTGCTGCATCGTCTCTGCATCTCACAATAAACTGGGAAAATGGTGAGGTTGTGAGTCTACCCCAAAGCCGC
>CAYNQP010000053.1:7812-12327 GCA_964399325.1 uncultured Pirellulales bacterium | reverse complement strand
CTGTTCCGAGAGCTTGAGATTGCCGGTCCCCGTCCACAATTCCACCAATTGGTCCAAAGCCCACATCTTAACGGCCGGTTCCGGGGAGCTGAGCTGCTTCGCCAGGAATTCGCTCTTGGCTTTTTCGTCGACCTGGAAACCGTACAGCCTGCCGAGGGCCGTGCGGTGCCGCTCTTCCCACGACGTCAACGCTGCCTTGAGTTCGAGAATCCTATCTTCCCGGCTGGCAAGCCAGTTTCTCAAGATCAGAGGGTTTCTCAAGAACACTTCCGGTCCCCGCCGTTCGAGAACCTCGGTCATCGCTCGGACCCCATTAGGATCGGCTGGCACTTCAAGGCCCAGGAGCTCCAATGCCTTCTTCGCCTCAAGGGCCAAGTCAGGATCCGCACTGCCGAGCAAGTCTGCGAGCTTGAAGATCGCTCTGTCGTCCGGCTGGTACTTCAGGGTTCTTATCGCGTTCAACCGAGCCGTCTGGGGCACGTTGGGATCGCTGAAGAGACTATCGAGATTCCTCTGAATGTCGTCGTAGGCGAACATCAGCATGGCTTGGGCGGCCAACTCCGCTCGGGCGGGGTTCTTCTCCGTCCTGAGAACGGCCATCAGAGGCTCAATGAACTCCCCTTTGTTCGTCACCGGCTTCCTGTCCTCCCGCGCCGCCGTCAGGGCTTGACAGACCGCTGTTCTGGCATCCGGATTCGCTTCCTCGCGCAACACCTGGAGCACTTCCTTCCGGGCTTCAGGGATATCGCTAAACAGAAGCAATGTTGCCGCATCGACGCGGGTCTGTCCGTTCTTACCCTCCACCAGCGTCGTCGTGTAGATCCGGATCTGCTTGTCGGCCGCGGTCAGTGAGGGCTCCGCGACGGGGGGAGCCGTCGTCTCCTGCGCCGGTGCAACCTGCAGAAAGGCAATTATCAGCACTGGTATGAGGACAGAGAGTCGCGGAGCGATCATTGGGACAACCTTTTAGAAGACCTTGCCGATTACTTCATCTACTATAATAGTCTTTTTGTCCGGATAATGTCAATTCTCTTACCGGGAATTTAACCCTTTGGACTCAATTCCTGTCATTATGACCATGATTCGGCACCCTTACGCCGTCCTAACCTTGGCGGCAACACCCCGACTCACAGACAACCTGCCCTCTTGACCTCAAGGCCTCGGGTGGAAGCGCTTGTGAATCTGCCGCAGGCGTTCGCTGTCAACATGGGTATAAATCTGGGTCGTACAGACATCCACGTGACCCAGCATCTCCTGAACACTCCTAAGATCCGCCCCACCGCTCAACAAATGCGTCGCGAAGCAGTGGCGCAGCGTGTGTACCGTCAAGTTACGGGGCATCCCTGCACGCAGTGCATACTTCTTGACGAGCCTCCAAACCTCAATACGCGTTAGAGGGCGCCCTGTTCGTGACAAGAAGAGATGGCTACCGCTCTGGGGCTTGGCCATTTTCGGACGCAGATGGGCCAGGTAATCTCGTGTCGCTGCGATAGCCTGCCTCCCGACCGGAATGACCCGTTCCTTGCAGCCCTTGCCCAGGCACCGCAGATAACCTACGTCAAAATTGAGATCGGTGGTCTTCAGGCCGGCCAATTCACTGGCCCGCACGCCGGTGGCGTAGAGCAGCTCCAGCATGGCCTTATCACGGAAGTAGAAGGGCTCGTCGGGACCGGGCGTGCCGAGCAACTTGGCCACCTGTTGCTTGTTGCAGACTATTGGGAGGCGCTGCCAAGTCTTGGGGGTATCGAACATGGCGGCGCCGTCATCCTCAATCAGGCCGGTGAGCTTGGCATATCGCAGAAGCATCCGGATCGCCACCAGGGCACGCTTTATGGAGTTCTCACCTTTCCGCTGGTGTTCCAGCTCGATGAGGTACTTCTGGACAGAACGGAGTCTCAGATCCATGATGCCGGCGACCCCCTCCTCCTGACAGAATCGCGCGAAGTCCCTCAGGTCGCGACCGTAGGCCAGAACCGTATTGTCAGACAGACCCGCCTCCACCACCAGGTAGTCGAGAAAGTCGATCACCGTTCGGCCCAAGGGCAACGCGCTGAGCGTCTCAACAACCGACTGTCTCTGGATCAACGACATGGCAACAATGCACTCCAATACGCGGAATGGTTCTTCATCTGGGATATCGGCCCGTGAACTACCCCAGCTTTAGTACATACGTCTGGCCCGGCCGGTCACTGCCGGAATGTTTGCGTCTGTCCGCCGTTCGTGCTTGAGATCGGAAGGAAGCTGCCGTACAATCGCGCTCGATTTTCGTGCTGGGTAAGGCAATGTGCATGCATAGACTTGACGGACTGAGTGTCCTTTCAATCTCGATAGGTATGGCGTTTCTCGCGGGCTGCGCCGGACCGCAACGGTTGGTGCCGCGGGCAGAGGTGGCGTGCATCGCGGACGCCAATATCGTTGACGCGATGAGTGCGGCCCGCACCATCCTGGGCCGGATGTACTTTGCCATCGAAAAGGCCGACCCGAACGCGGGTCTGATAAGAACCGAGCCGCTGCCGGGAGCGCAGTTCTTCGAGCTCTGGCGGTCCGACAACGTGAGCTTCCGCGACACCGCCGAAGCTAACCTCCACGCGATGCGCAGATCGGTGGAGTTGCACTTTCGCCCGAACCAGGGCCAGGTGTCCATCGACTGCACCGTTCGCGTTCAGCGGCTAAGCCTGCCGGA
Organism: uncultured Pirellulales bacterium; assembly: GCA_964399325.1. Classification (GTDB taxonomy): domain Bacteria; phylum Planctomycetota; class Phycisphaerae; order Sedimentisphaerales; family Anaerobacaceae; genus JAFGLV01. The sequence goes on along the minus strand of CAYNQP010000053.1, from coordinate 9,644 downwards.
ACAAGATGTCTCAAGCGTCTCACAGGCCTATTTGATACACTCGCGCAGCACTCCGGACTTGCAGACGTTCAGCCTCACCCCCCAGCAAAGAGCGGCAATGGCCTGGATCGACGTGGAAGACGACCAGCCGTTGGCGGTCGAGATACTGAAACGGATCAGACAGCGAATCATGCAACAACGGGAAGAAGAAGCATCATGAGAGTACTGGTTTGTGGTGGAGCAGGGTACATCGGCAGCAACATGACCGCCTTGCTGTCGGCCGAAGGCCATCAGCCGACAGTCTTCGACAACTTTAGCAAAGGACACAAGTCCGCCGTGAAAGACGCCGAGGTCGTCCGCGGCGATCTGGCAGATTATGATCTGCTCGTGGACACCCTCGGAAAGCACCGTATCGAGGCGGTCATGCACTTCGCCGCCTGGATCGAAGTGGGCGAGTCGGTCCAACAACCGCTCAAGTACTTTCGGAACAATACGTCGAACACGCAGAATCTGCTCTCGGCCATGGAGACAGCGGGCGTTGGGAAGTTCGTCTTCAGCAGCACAGCCGCCGTCTACGGCATGCCCTCGACCGTCCCGATCACCGAGGAGACCCCCAAGGCCCCGATCAATCCCTATGGGCAAACCAAGTGGGCTGTCGAGAGAATGTGCCACTACCAGAGCCGGACGGGCAAGCTGCACTACGTGGCCCTACGCTATTTCAATGCCTGCGGGGCCGGCAACCACGGCTCGCTCGGCGAAGACCATCGCCCGGAATCGCATCTGATTCCTCTGACGATCCAGGCCGCGATGGGCAAACGCGCTGACATCAGAATCTTCGGAACCGACTACCCCACCCCCGACGGCACCTGCGTCCGAGACTATATTCACATCGACGATCTGTGCCGCGCGCACCTATTGGCTCTGGGCCAACTGGACGAGCGGGCCGAGATGGTCTACAACCTCGGCAACGGCAAAGGGTACTCGGTCAGAGAAGTCGTCGAGACGGTCAAGCGTGTCTCAGGCAAGGACTTCAAGGTGGTGGAAGCTCCGCCGCGGCCGGGAGACCCGCCCATCCTGACCTCGGACGCCACAAAGGCCAGAACCGAACTGGGCTGGACCCCACAGAAGCCCGAATTGGAGACGATGGTCGAAACCGCCTGGAAATGGCACACCGAACACCCGAGCGGGTATTCGGATTGACGATTTTCAATTTACGATTTGGCTTCCCCGCTCCGCATGCGGGGCTCCGAAACCAACGGCAAGGCCGTCAATCGTAAATCGTCGATCTTAATTCGCAAATCGCAAAGGGAGGTTGGTCTGTGAAACAGACGAAAGACAAGGTTGACTCGTTCCTCAGAAAACACGGCATGCACCATGCCGACATCGGCATGGAAGAAACGTGCGGCGTCTTTCTGGATGAGATGAGCCAAAGTCTGGCCGGGGCCGAGAGCTCGCTGGCGATGCTCCCCACCTACATCGAGACAGAGCGAGAACTGCCCCGAAACAAGCCCGTGATCGTGATGGACGCCGGCGGCACCAACTTCCGCGTGGCAACCGTATGTTTCAAGGATCAAGGCGAGCCCGAGATCTCCGGCTTTCGCGTCTTCCCGATGCCCGGGATCAAGGAAAAGGTCGGCAAGGAGCGCTTCTTCGGCGTCATGGCCGGATACATCGCGGACATCGTAAACAAGAGCGAGAGCATCGGCTTCTGTTTCTCCTATCCGATCGAGATGTTCCCGAGCAAGGATGGTCGGGTGCTCTACTTCTCCAAGGAGATCAAGGCCCCGGAAGTCGTCGGCCAGATGATCGGCGCGAGTCTGAACGCGGCCATCGGCGAGTCTACGGACGCGGGC
>CAYNQP010000053.1:0-7712 GCA_964399325.1 uncultured Pirellulales bacterium | reverse complement strand
CATCGGCGAGTCTACGGACGCGGGCGGCAAACAGATCGTCCTGCTCAATGACACGGTCGCCACACTGCTGGCCGGCAAGGCCGATGCCGGCGGCCGCAACTTTGACAGCTACATCGGTTTCATTCTCGGGACCGGCACCAATACCAGCTACGTGGAACAGAATAAGAACATCGCCAAGGCGAAGGACCTGGACCCGGCCAAGGCCCAGATTATCAACGTCGAATCGGGCGGCTTCGGCAAGGCCCCGCGCGGGACGGTGGACAAGCAGCTCGACGCTGAATCAGCGAGTCCCGGCGTGAATGTCTTCGAGAAGATGATCTCCGGCGCCTACATCGGACCGCTGTGTTCGGCCACGATGCGTCTGGCAGCCAAGGAGGGCCTGTTTTCCGGAGGCACGGCAAAGGCGCTCCTGGCGCTGCCCGAGACCAGCACGAAAGACATCAGCGATTTTCTGAGCAGCCCGGAAGGAAGCGGCAATCCGCTGGCCGGCGCCCTGGCAAAGGCGCCGCACGAGGACATAGCAACATTGTACTGCCTGATAGATGCCCTCATCGAGCGCGCGGCCAAGCTGACCGCCGCTAATCTTTCGTCGGCCGCCATCAAGTGCGACAAGGGACGAGACCCTACCCGCCCGGTCTGTATCGTCGCCGAGGGCACCACGTTCTACCACCTGACATCCCTGCGTCAGAAGGTCGAATACTACCTCAAGCAGTATCTCGTGGATGGCCAAGGCGTCTATTACCAGATCGCGACGGTGGACAACGCCACCCTGATCGGCGCCGCCATCGCCGGCTTGACGAATTAAGCCGTGCGCCCTCGTGCATGTCGCGTCGCGCGCGGGTTCGCACACGAGCGATCCTGGGAACACCGGGAAGAAATATGCAGAGAGAGGAATTCGAATTCGTACGTCTGGTCGGCGATGAGCGACGAGTCGGGCCTCATCTGGCCGATGTGTCTCGGCATTGGCAAGGAGACAAAGAGCGGTTTCTTTTTGTCAGCCCCCACGATGACGACGCCGTATTAGGCTGCGGTCTGCTCCTCCAGTTGGCCAGGCGCGAGAGGGTGGCCGTTCATATCGTGACCGTCACCGACGGCAGCATGGGCTATTGCAGTCTGGAAGAGAAGAACACGATTGCGGAAATCCGCCGCAACGAAAGTCTCGAATGCTACCGTACGCTGGGTGTGCCCAAGAAGAATGTCACTTGGCTGGGCTATCCCGACTGCCGGCTGAACAGCTTTCGCGGACGAACGCCGACGGACACGAGCGATCCTCCCGCCATCGCCGGCTTCGTGGGCCTGCAGAACAGCCTCACCCACTGCCTGCGCCAGATCCGGCCGACGCAGTGCTTTGTACCGACCTGCAACGATCTGCATCCCGACCATCGGTTCGTCTACGACGAGTTCATGATCAGCCTGTTCCACGCCAGCGGCAATATCTGGCCCGAGTTGGGCGAGCCCTTGACCCGCGTGCCCTACGTGAGTACCTACGCGGTGTATTGCGACTTCCTTTCCCCGCCGACGCTGCGGATGCGTACGCCCACGTCATACCTGGAAAACAAGCTCAGGGCCATCGCGGCCTTCCGCTCGCAGAGACAGATTTCGTCGCTGATCGAGAACGTCCGCCACTGCGGGCCCGAGGAGTACATCCGCGCGATTGACTTCAAGCTCTACCACCCTGCGGACTACCACAACCTCTTCGAGCAGAGACTGTCGTATCGTACTATACAATAGGGCCCAGTCCATCGCACGGCCCAACGCATTGGGTGGAGACGAAGCGAGAAAAAACCTCGAACTATCTCATCTTGTGCCGTAGACTATCTCACGCGGGCTGCAATTGGCCCCTGGGCAACGGAGTGCAACGAGATTGAGGACGCGGCAAGGTAGCCGCGTTGAGACAAGTTGGCTCATGCGTTTAGGAGGTATGAATCATGAGACTGTGGACCGTCTGGGTAGTAATGACCGTATGCGTTTTGTCTGCGGCTGTCGGCTGCCGCAAGGACGAGGAGGGCACAGGCGGCAGCGCGCAGACGATGACTGAGCAGGTCAAACAAAAGGCGGGCCAGGCCATGGATACCGCCGCCGATTTCGCGGCCGAGAAGAAGGACCAGTTCATCGAGACCGCCCAACAGAAGCTGGACCAGCTTCAGCAGAAGTACCAGCAGTGGAGGCAACAGGCCTCGGTGGAAGGCGAGCAGGCCCAACAGAAGCTCAGCCAGCTTCAGGAGACCGTCGAGACGCACCTCAAGACCGCTTCCGAGTCCCTCGGCAAAGCCAAAGAGGCCGGAGAAGACGCTTGGCGTACGGCCGCGTCCGCCGTCCAGGAAGCGCTGACCAGTGCTCAGAGCGCCTTCGACCAGCTCGTCTCGTATGTGAAGAGCCAGGGCCAGACCGAACCGGCAACGGACCAATAGCCAGATCCGCCCATCCGGTGTGAATACAGGCTCGTGCGTGTCCACGGCACGCATGAGAGCGCATGTCGTTTGTCGACTATCACGGGTGAAAGAACATGACCTCCAAGAGATCAGCTCCCATCCATCCCGGTGAGATTCTGCTGGGAGAATTCCTCAAGCCAATGGGTCTGAGCCAGTATCGCCTAGCCAAGGATATCAGCGTTCCGGCCCGTCGGATCAACGAGATCGTCCACGGCCAACGGTCCATCAGCGCCGATACCGCGCTGCGACTGGCGCGCTACTTCGGTCAGTCCGGACGCTTCTGGCTCAACCTCCAGGCCCGCTACGACCTCGAAATCGAGAAAGACCGCCTCAAAGACCGACTCGAAAACGAAGTGCTCATCCACACGGCGACTCAGTAAGGAGCGGTGGGTGATGAACGCGTCTGGCGAGGTGAAGCATGGCGACTAAGCAGGTCAGAAGGCTACATAATGCCGCGCCTTTCAAGCCTTTTGTCATTCACATGGCAGGCGGTCGGCAGATACCTGTCAAGCACCGTGAGTTCATGGCTACTGCCCAGAGCGGACGAACCATCGTGGTCTACGAACCGGATGATTCCTTCAACATCATGGACCTGCTTCTGGTGACTTCTCTGGGAGTCAGAAGCAACAAGGCGTCAGAGAAACACGATTGAACCTACCCAGCGCATCGACGAGATCCCGCACTCGCGCTGTGGACATTCTATTTCGGGTCAGTCACCGGGGTATACGTACTCGATCACAGACTGCACGTAGTCGAATACCCATACCTTTCGAAATGGCGATTGCCCGATTTCACGCTGTACAAATTTGTGGACCTCATCGCGCCATAGCGGCTTGGGTGGTAATGGCTTTGTCCTACTATGCACGACCAATTCAATTGGGCAATTACACTCGTATTGTTTTGAGAATTTCTTCTCTATTTGTGTGACAGTCGTTTCGCGTATGTACAGTGCCGGCCCTCGCGGATCGAAGAGCGGACCATTCATCCCGCGCGTCACATCTATTCGCATAATCCCGTCTGGCAGGGAACTGCGGTCAAGTTCCCCCACCATCTTCGGCACCAAGCCGAGAAAGCGATCGAACAACCCAGGAAGGAGTTGCTTGAACCTTGCCTCGGTCATATCTTTGGCGTAGTGGACGGAAACATGAGCATCACCCAAGGCTCCTTTGAGCTTGGCCCAGTCTGAGGATTCCATCTGCCCGTAGTAATCATACATCCTTGCCCTTGCAGCATTTGAGGATTTCACACTCCGAACCTGCTGAGGATCAATTGCCTCGGTTAACTCAAACGCCACTTCCGAGCCATCGGCGAGCGTGCAACGCACGTCAGGAAAAGGTGGCTCAGCGCGACAAACATTATCAGGGCGAATCTGGATTGCCACTACCCGCAGAAGTCTCCGTACGATCTCCTCTTCAACTGCTTTCTTCCTGGAACATTGTGTCGACATATCAACCTCCTAATGCAGTCAAGCCAGCTTTCCTGAAATTGAACCACATGCAGGTTCTCAAGGTACGTCTGACTCACAGACACCGATCAGCCATGTTCTACGTGTAGCGCCATCAAAGGTGCAAAGCTCGCTAGTGCGCGCCCTATCGGCTGAAGCACAAAGCTACGTAAGATAAAAAGCAAAGAGATGGCAACATTTTCCTTGGCAGGTAGTATCATTAATGATATTATTTGTTCATGGCCGGCATAGATGTTGTTCTGGACCAGATGCGAAGCAATCCGAAAGGCGTACGCTTTGCCGACCTGTGTCGGGCGTGCGATCACTATTTCGGGGAGCCACGACAGCGCCGCACCAGCCATCGCGTCTATCGGATGCCCTGGCAAGGCGACCCGCGTGTGAACATCCAGAACGACAAAGGCATGGCTAAGGCTTATCAGGTCAAACAGGTGCTCAGAGCGATCGAGAGGCTGCAACATGAAGACACTACCAGAGATTGACCACTATACTTATCGGGTGACCTGGTCGCAGGAGGACGAGCAGTGCGTAGGGCTGTGTGGAGAGTTCCCGAGTCTCAGTTGGCTGGCGGCCACGCCGGAAAAGGCCCTGCGGGGAATTCGTAAGGTGGTGGCCGATGTGGTCAAGGATATGAGAACCAATGGCGAATGCGTACCGGAACCGCTCAGTTCGCGACGCTACAGCGGCAAATTCATGGTGCGTGTTCCACCGGAAGTGCATCGGCAGCTCGCGATCAAGGCCGCCGAGGAGGATATCAGCCTGAACCGACTGGTCAGCGCAAAGCTCTCCTCGTGAGAAGAGACGCAAAATGTTGCGTCTCTACGGGGCGCGAATGGGTCATTGCGTGGCGTCGGGGCCGATGTTCGGTGGGGCCTGGGGCGGTAGCGGCATGCGCCAGAAGTCGTGGGGGCCTGGGTTATCGATGGGTTTGCCGGCACCGAGGCAGGGGGAGCCGGGTTTGAGCTTGTAGCCAGCGAGGGAGTCGCGGCCGGCCTTGCCGGTGCCGGGGGCGACCAGCATCGGGTCGGTCAGGATCGTGGCCGGATCGTCCGGGCGGTTCTCGATGTCACCATAGAAGACGTTGTGCTCGAACGTGTTGCCGGTGCTCTGGCCGAAGTCGAAGCGGACCTTGCCCTCGACGTAGAAGATGTTGTTGTAGAACGCCGTGTCCTGCGCGAAGCCGTCCCAGTTACCGAATAGGACCGCGTAAATGTCACGGTCTTCCGGCACGAAGAAGACGTTGTTATAGATGCGCGTGCCGCTGACCGGCCCGCTGATATGGAAGATCCGGGCGCCGTCGTTCTGACTGATGTTGTAGCGGATCACGGTGTCCACGCAGCCGATATTGCCACTGGCCAGACGCGGCGAGCAGACGAGCATGAACCCGCCGTCGTTGTCGTGGCTGTAGTTGTATTGGAACAGGCTGTTGCGGCTGTTGTAGTCGGAGTCGAAGCCCTGCCCATCCTTGGCGCCCTTCATCCCGCTGACCTCGTTGAACTGGATCACGGTATTGTCGCAGCTCCAGGGCCAAATCCCCGCGGCGTAGTCCTCGGCGCGCTGGCGGCCCCCGCGGACGACGTTGTGCTCGACTAAGCACCCGTCACAACCCCACGGCCTGATGCAATCGCCCCCGATGTCCTCGAGCCGATTGCGCCGGATCACGACGTTCAGCGACGGGAACCAGTTGCGCCGGCGGTTGGTGAACGACGAGCGGCCGCAGATGCCGTTGCGGTCGGTGCGGACCAGGTGGCAATCCTCGATCAGCAGGTCGTCGAAGCGCGAAGGCGTTCGACCCTTGCACTCGAAGTAGATCCCGCAACCCTCGCGATTCTTGTCATTGCTGCCGTTGACGTTGCGGACGAGGAGGTTCTTGAGATGGATGTGGTGGAGCGTGCCGCAGTCGTTGGCCAAGAGATGCACGCCCGTGCGCCAATCGGCGCGCTCGGCGCCGAGATTCGTCACTTCGAGATTATTCAGCTCCCAGTACTCGACGTTCTCGATCAGGACCGCATCCTGAATTCCTCGGCCGTCGATACGCGGCTTGTCGCCCTGCCCGTACTTCTCGACGACGATGGGGCTGTCGGCCGTGCCGGAACCTTGCGGCTTGAACTGGCCCGTATAGGCGGTGCCGGCCTTGAAGAGGATCTTATCGCCGGGGCCGAAGGGATGCGCATTGGCCGGGGCCAGCGTCTTCCAGGCGCGGTCCGGACCGGTCCCGTCGTTATCATCGTCGCCGGTGACACTGTCGAGATGGTATGTCGCCGGTCCCGGCCGGGCCACGGAGAGCAACGCCACGATCGGGAAATGATCGGATGGATACCGGCCGTTCTCGTTGTCGTAGATGATCTTCGCATCGAGCACTTGCACGCCGGGCTGGACGAAGATGTAGTCGATCCTGTCGCCCGAGCGGTCGCCCTGGAAGCCATTGAATGTGCCGGCCGGCGCCGCCCCCGGGTACACGAGACGGTACGTATCGACAAGGGGCGTGGACATTCGGGACACCCTGCCGTCATCGAGCGCCAGAGCCATGCGGCCCGTAAGATACCGAATGACATAGTTGTGCTCACCCGCGTTGAAGTCCCCCGTGACAATCACCGGATCATCGTCCGCCCGCTCGTCGATCTGCCGGGCCAGCAGGGCCGCACTCTTTTCCCGCGACGGCTGCGAGACGTGGTCGAGGTGCAGGTTGTACAAGGTGAACGCCTGGCCCGACGACTCATGGACAAACCGCCCCCACGTGCAGATGCGGGTGCAGGCGTTGCCCCAGGTGATCGAGCCGGGGACCTCGGGCGTGTCGGAGAACCAGAACGTCCCGGCGTCGGCAACCCCCAGCCGGTCTTTACGGTACAGGATCGCACTGTGCTCGCCCCGGGCCTGGCCGTCCTCGCGGCCGATGCCGATCCACCCGTACTCGGGCAGCGTTTCGACAATCTGGTCGATCTGGAAGCGGTGCGCCTCCTGCAAGCCGACCAGGTCCGCCTCGTAGCGCCGAATGACGTCACAGACCATGCCCCGGCGGTTCGCCCAACGATTCTCGCCATCGTTGGCATTGCCGTCGCGAATATTGAAGCTCATTACGAGCAGATTGTTTTTGCTTGGGCGTTCATTCACAGCGGCCGCTCCACGAGCAGACAGACACAAACAAGAAACAAGTGCGAACATCCAGACCATCCGACCCATGCGTGACAATGAACCCGCTCGCCCATCCAATGTCAATTGACGCAGCATGGTTTCCTCCTGTACCAGACGCTCCTACGCATCGAGAGCAGCGCGCTTGGCTTGTTCGGACAACGGCTCGTTGAGCGCGCCGGACCGAAAGCCTTGCAGGTCCACCGTCACGAACTTGAAGCCGAGCGATTTGAGTTTGTCGATCACCTGCGAGCGGACCGGCTCGGCCGTGATCCTGGCGATATCGTCCTGCCCGACCTCGATCCGCGCCACCGTGTCATGGTGACGGACCCGAAACTCGACAAAACCCAGCCCGCGCAGAAAGGCTTCCGCCTCGTCTACCTGCTTGAGTCGCGCGCCGGTCACCTCCAACCCATAGGGAATTCGCGAGGCCAGGCACGGCGACGACGGAATATCGGCGGTGGGCAGGCCAAGCTGCCGGCTGAGCTGTCGAATGTCATCCTTGGTCAAGCCGGCCTCGGCCAGAGGCGAACGAATCCGGAAGGCCGCGAGGGCCCGATTGCCTGGGCGAAAGTCGTCGAGATCATCATGGTTCGTCCCGAAGACCACATGCGCAAAGCCCCGCTGCCGCGCGATCTCCAGCAACGTCCGGCACAGGTGCGACTTGCAGTGAAAGCAGCGGTCCGCCT
>CAYNQP010000052.1:0-12491 GCA_964399325.1 uncultured Pirellulales bacterium | reverse complement strand
GGTCAAGCGGGGCAAGAGCGGGGAATGGACGGACCAGGCCTCGGTGTCGGCCCGGTTGGCGCAGGTTCTGAGGGCGTTGAATAGCTGTGCGCGTCAGACTGACCTGAACATCAGGTCGATTACGATAAGCAACAAGATCATCATTAACGGGGATACATCCAGCCGCTCGAACCACAGGGCCGTTCTGGATGCTTTGGCTGGGGTCGGTCTGGAAGCCGGACCTAGTGGGGTGAGTGACAAGGACGGGCGATGCACGTTTATGGTGACCCTGGAACCCCAGAAGATAGTTCAGTAGGCGGAAAGCATGCGAGATCTCTACAGAAACCCGATGTTCTACTACGTCCTGGCTCCCATCCTCATAGGTATCTGGCCGCTGCTGGTCTGGGCTGTCTATCTGCCCGGCACCACTGATGGTCGAGCGGCCGACGAGGACTCTCTTGGTGAGGCGCACACGGCTATCCTCGAGATTCTCGAATTCGATCCGGATCGTTTGACTATCGAGGGCGGCGACCAGGGCTTCAAATTCACCTACGCCGAAGCCATCGACCGGGCGGCCAACGTCTGCAACATCCCGTCAGCCAACTACGCCAACATTGCCGGCGGGATCAGCAAGTCCGGCGGTAAGGAAACCCAGGGGGCCCATGTGTCACTGGATAATGTCGGCGTTGTTCAGGTCGCCAGATTCCTCTCCACGCTCCAGTCAACATGGGTGAACCTCACATGTGAGAAGATAACGCTCAAGATGAAGGAGGGCATGCGCGACCAATGGGACGTGGATTTGAACTTCAGGTACAGCTACTGAACCGGGCCGATCAGTATCGGATCGACGCATGTTACCGGAGTATCCGCAACCAACAAGCCCGACGATTACACTATCACTATATGTAGTACACTTCCCATCTTAACACCGTTGCGTCCGTCGAGAGTCCATGTTGCCTGTCGAATGGGCTGTGGACCGTACGTTATCCCCTTTGCCTATATTGTGATGCTGCCCCTACTCCACATCTGAAGCGGTTTTCAGCTCTTCAGGCGGTTTGTTCTTGTCAAAACTTCTCTAAAGTTTTCGAGCCGAAGGTGTCGATATCAATAGTGATTTGGGCCCCAACACGGATTCTTGGGGCATACAATATGTAGTGGTAGGTTGCCCCTGTTCAAGGCGATGGAGCGTTTTGCTCGGGCGTGTTTAGCAAGGTAGGTCGGATGCCGGATTCTGATTCCAGCAGGTTTGCACAGAGAGATGAGCAGTGGGTCAATCCTCTCGACAGAGATTTGTCCCAGGACCAGGATTTGGTCATGGAACAGATCCTGGAGAACATACACCACACGCCCATCGGTCAGGTGCTCAAGAGTATTGCTTCTTTGCCGGAGATTCGCCGGGAGAAGGTGCTTCGGCTGCGCCGGCAGATCACCGCGGGCAGATATGATTTGGCGGGGCGGCTCGACGTGGCTCTGGATAAGGTACTGGAAGACCTGACCACGGAGGCATGAGTCCCGGCCGGCGACGACAGGGCTCTGTGTCATGATCCGGGGCGTTTGGTCGGAGGGTCACGGCTTGGTACACTCGATTCATACTGGCGTCGGTAATTCCGCCACCTAATCGCCCGTCAACTCGTTGCTTCCGGGACATCATCGTCAGGCTCATCCAGTTCAACGGGTCGGTAGCCGGGTTGTTTCGACTTCTCCACCTCTTTCTTGAACATGGCCACGACTTTCTGTTGGATGCGCTGCCGGCATTTGGTGTTGATAGGGTGGGCAATGTCCGCGTGAAGTTTCGTCCTTCCCTTGACATCTGTTCTTGTCCGATCCTCGAGAAGCGGTGCGGCACAGTTGTTGCAGAACTTGGCCCGGAAATGGTTCTTGCTGCCGCATTTCTCGCAATGGTCGCTCATTTTCCGCGACGGCATGGCGACGAAGTAGCCGGCGTCCCCCTCAATCACCTTGATGTCGCGGACCACGAACTCATTGTCGAGGGTCATGGAGCAGAAAGCTCTCAATCGGTCGTCCTTGTTTTTCACCAGTTTGACTCGGACTTCGGTGATCTCCATTTTCTCGCCTCGCTCAAAACTCTACCACCTATTGTTCCTCACGACAATACATCGGCAGCCGGTCTTGCTCGCTATTCGGTCTCGCAGGATTTCAAGGCTGTCTGAATCGGTATCGCCCGCTACCAGAAACATGGCCGAGCCACTGCCGCTGAGGCAAACAGGCCCAACCCCAAGCGATTCAACGGCGTTCTTCAGTTCGCCGAGTTCCTCAAAAAGATGAAAACAGCTTCCTTTTAGCATATTTGCGCACAGTTTTACAAGTAAATCAATCCTGTTCTCCCTGAGATGGCTGTTTACTTGCCGGCTCAGTTGCTGATAGAGTTGCGGGTCGTGGGCGTAGTTGGTGTAAACCTTTTTGGTTGAAACGTTTACGTTAGGCAGTAGCAGCAAAGCTGCGAAAGCGAAACGGGGGTGTAATTCTGCGATTTTCTCGCCTCTTCCGGTGCAGAGGGCCAATGGGCCGCCGAGGAAGAAGGCAATGTCGCTTCCCAATTGGGCGGCGATTCCTGCCAATTGCGCAGGGGCCAGGTGCAGGTCGAAGTACTCGTTGAGACCTGCGAGCGTTGCCGCCGCATCGCTGCTGGCGCCACCGAGTCCTGAGCCGGCTGGGACGTTCTTGGTGAGTGTGAGGCGAACGTTGCGGGTCTGGCCGCAGGCGCGAAAGATTTCCTCGGCCGCCCGGTAGACCAGATTCTCAGGGCCCTCCGGCGCCCAGTGATTGCCGCGACAGAGCAACTCGATGCCGGCCTGGGTTCCGTGCTGAATCAGCAACTCGTCGCACAAGTCGATCTTCGCCATGACGGTTTCGAGTTCGTGGAATCCGTCCGGCCGCTTGCCGACGATCAGCAGGCTCAGATTGATCTTCGCGGGGGCTCTGACCAGCAGGCCCTCGTCAATGCGTTCGAACTGTGGTGTGTGTGTCATCGCGTTCCAACTCTCGTCTCAGCAATCAGCGTGGGTCCGGTGCCCGGTGGCGGTTCCCGGAACGTGTTTGTTGACATTATACGGATCCAAACCTATCTTGAGTACCCGGATTAGGACTGTGAGCCCCTGTGAAGGATATTATGGACGAGCAATGTGCGACGAATGGCGTCGCTTGGTGGCACTGGCACCGGCGGCTCTACGATTGGGTGATTCACTTCGCCCACACCCGGCACGGGGCCACGGCCCTGTTCATCTTGAGCTTTGCCGAATCAAGTTTTTTCCCGGTTCCCCCTGATGTTTTGCTGGCGCCCCTGGCCTTGGGCGCGCCGCGCAAATGGTTGCGTTTTGCCTTGGCCTGCTCCATCGCATCGGTGCTGGGAGGCATCCTCGGCTACTCGATCGGGATGTTTCTGTGGTCGGCGATCAGCCCATGGGTATACGCGCATCTCGGCGGTATCGGCTTGACCGAGGCAAACTTCGAGAAATTCCACGCCTGGTACGACAAATATGATTTCTGGATTGTCTTCGCCTGCGGCTTTACCCCCTTGCCCTACAAGGTCTGTACCATCTCGGCTGGCGTGGCCCGCATCAATTTCCCCATGTTCTTGATCGCCTCGGCCCTGAGCCGGTCGGCCCGGTTCTTCATGGTCGCAGGTTTAATGGGCTGGAAGGGCGAACGCATCAGGCCGGTCATCGAGAAGTATTTCAATTGGTTCTCACTAGCGTTCGTCGCTCTCTTGATAGGCGGCGTCGTGGTAATAAAATGGATACACTGACGATCGCACTCTGTCCGCTCTGTTCTCGGTGAGAGGCGCAATGAACGAAGCCCAGAAGGATGTGTTGCTCAGGTTGGCCCGCGACACGGTTGAGGCCGTTGTCAAGGGCAAGCCTCTTCCGGCGCCGAGTTCGGACGATCCGGAGTTGAACCGGCCGTGCGGCTGCTTCGTGACGCTCAAGAATTGCGGCCGGCTCCGGGGGTGCATCGGTCAGTTCACCTCGGACAGACCGCTGGTCGAGTTGGTGGTCCAAATGGCCAAGGCATCGGCCACGAGCGACCCTCGCTTTCTGGCTAATCCCGTCTCGTCGCGCGAGTTGGAACACCTCGACGTGGAGATTTCCGTCCTGTCGCCGCTGGAGAAGACGGATGATCCTCTGAGCTTGCGGCTGGGGATCGACGGCATATACATCAAGAGCGGATTTACGTCGGGGTGTTTTCTGCCACAGGTGGCGTCCGAGACCGGCTGGACGAAAGAGGAGTTTCTGTCCTCCTGTTGCTCGCACAAGGCAGGATTGCCCGACGATGCCTGGAAAGACCCCAAGACGGAGGTGTACCTATTCACGGCCGAGGTATTTGGGGCTGATTTCAAGGACATCTGACAAGATCGCAACGTTCTTATCGGTCCCCTGCGTACTCTCCTGTGCGTGTTAAAATAGGAAAAATTACCCCCGTACGGCCGGGGATTTGCTATACTTTGAGGGAGTATAGCTGCTGCCACGGGTTCTGTCTGCCCGGTGGTGGCGGGGGTGATTGCCTGGGTGATTGAGAAGTACTGGACACGGAGGAGGAGTGATGGCTCGGAAGCTCACCGTAGCTGCCTTGCTGGTAATGTTCTGCCTGGCCGGGTGTTCGCAGTCGTATCGGGCTGAGAGCGCGCCGCCGGTTCCTCCGAAGGATGTTCGCGTCACGCTGATGGAGCATCTGCGGGGCGAGAACCCACCCGCCCTCAAATCGCTGGAGATTTGGGAGAACCGATACGGCCCCGGACTGAAGCTCACCACCGATCACTACGAGATCTTCACGACGCTCCTGGAGCCGTTAATGCTCCGTACGATTCCCGGCTTCGTCGAGTCGGCCTACCGGGGCTACAACGACCAGTTGTCGCAGCCTATCGAAACCGCGAACAAACTCACGGTCTACCTGTTCGCCAGCCGGCAGCAGTGGGAAGATTTCACGCGGAGCTTCGCGGGCGATCAAGCCTCCGTATTCTGCAAGATCAAGACCGGCGCCTACTACCTGAATGGCGCCTGCGTCGTCTATGACATCGGCCGCACACGCACGCTTTCGGCCCTCGGCCACGAAGGCTGGCATCAGTTCAACACTCGGCATTTCAAATATCGACTGCCGAGCTGGCTGGACGAGGGCATCGCCATGCAGTTCGAGTCGAGCGTGTACGCGAATGGCATCTTCACTTTCGACCCGGGCGGAAACCTTCCGCGTCTCGGCGCTCTGAGCGAGACCCTGGGCAAGGGCAAGGCGATCCCGCTGCGAGCGCTCATCGCCACCAGTCCGGGCGAAGTGCTGGCTTCGGACCAGGCCGAGGCCGTCATGGCGTTCTACAGCCAGTCCTACGCGCTGGTGCGCTTCCTGCGCGAGTCCGACTACGGCGGGTGCCTGACACACTACCATCACCTGTTGTGGGACGGCCTGTCGGGCCGGTGGCCTCTGGACGAATCAGCGTGCCGGACGGCGGCGGACAGAAACCTTCCCCGCACCGTCGACTGGAACCGGCTTGTCGGGCCGACGCTCTTCCGTCGCTACGTCGGAACGGACATGGACCGGCTCGAGCGCGAGTACTTAGCCTTCTGCCGGCGGGCCGTCCGCGGCATCTCTGTTGCCCGCGACGACAACAGCGAGTATGCTGTGGCAGATCGTTAGTCTGAATGTTGTCCAGTTGCCCGTTCGTAGTGGCGCCGTAAGGCGTTTCTCGAATACGTTGCCCTCTATGCCCTTACGGGTACACTACAAACACATGAACGAACCCAGAGCCGTACAATTCATCCTCGCCTCCGCGTCTCCACGCCGCCGGGACCTTCTGACCCGAGCGGGCTACACGTTTGATATTGTTGTCCCCGACGTCGACGAGTCGGCATTTTCCAGTGCCGGCCACAGCTCGACCCGACTGACCGAAGTGCTGGCGCTGGCCAAGGCGCGCCACGTCGCCCCGCGCTACCCCGATCGCGTGGTCATCGGCGCTGACACCGTCGTCGATTCCCACGGCGAGATCATCGGCAAGCCGGCCGACGCCGCCGACGCCGAGCGCATCACGCGAAAGCTCTTCAGCAGCCCGCACCAGGTCATCACGGGTGTGGCCCTCGTCAGACTTCACGACGGTCTCGAGATCGTGCAGTCCGATGTCACGACCGTGTACCCCAAGCCCCTGACACAGCAGCAAATCGCCCGCCACATCACCGGCCGCGGCTGGGAAGGCAAAGCCGGCGCCTACGGCATCCAGGAAACCGGCGACGAGTTCGTCGACCACATCGATGGCAGCCTAACCAACGTCATGGGCCTGCCCATGGAACTCCTGCAACGTTTGCTGGACGACACCCTGTAGGGCGGGCTACGGCAGCTATCCATACGTTATTGTCTCGCGCAATAGGTCGGATTTTGAGCTTGTCGGGTATATAGGAACTTGTATAATACATGCGTGGCTGTGAAACCATTGAGATTCGTAGGATCGAGCTTGGACGACCTCCGGAATTTTTCGGATGAGGCGCGTCGTGGGGCGGGCTTCGAGCTCCGAGCGGTTCAAAACGGACTTGAGCCCAGCGATTGGAGGCCGATGCGGGCTGTCGGTTTCGGTGTCAAAGAGATCCGCATTCATGTTTTGGGCGAGTGGCGCGTGATCTATGTCGCATAGTTGAAGGATGCAGTGTACGTGCTTCACGCGTTTCAGAAGAAGGGCCGAAAGACGAGCCGGCAGGATGTCGAATTGGTGCGTCGGAGATACGGGTAGATTGGAGGCAAGTCATGAACGAAGATGTTCTCAACTCTTCGGGTAACGCATTTCTTGATCTGGGTTTTTCTCCTGACGAGGCCGCGATTCTGCAAATGCGCGCCGATCTCATGGCGGAACTGCGAAAAGTCATCAAGGCTAGAAGACTGACGCAGGCTAAGGCGGCCAAAATCCTCAAGGTCAGTCAATCCAGGGTGTCCGATCTGGTGACAGGCAAATGGCAGAAATTCAGTCTTGAAATGCTTATCACTCTCGCCACGAGAGCCGGCCTGCACGTCAGTCTCAAGACCGCCGCATAGAAGAAAGCCAGGCTGGGCAGGCCCCACTCCACCGCGCTGCCAATTGTCACATTTCCCGAATCGCATGAGCCGGCAGGATAGGCTTCAGCGCATGCGGTCTCTGCGTATCCCGGGCCGTTTGAAACACGATGCTTGTCCTATGTCACCACTTGAAGTAGCAGGCGTAGTGGCGGTAGAAGAGGCCGATGGCGCGCATGGTGATGATGGCGACGACTTGCAGGGCCAGGTTCAGGGCTAGGTGCAGGGCCGTCGTCAGAGGGGGGGCACCGGTGTATTGGGTGGTGTGCATCTCGATGAAACAGGCGGCTGTCAGCAGCAGGGCGCAGGTCACGTAGGGGCCAAAGGCCCTGAACACGGGGACGAAAAGGTAGTCTGGCCGCAGCAGGAGGAAGTCTTTTCCGACCGCCGTCGTCAGGATGGCCGCGGGGAAGAGGAAGAGCCCGAAGATCAGCAGGAACTGGAGCAGCAGGTGCACGGGGCCGATGTGGGATCCTATGTTCTCCCAGGTCACGCCCGAATTGTGGGCCAGTGCCAGTATGATAACGAAGGGCAGCTCCACCAGGAACAACGTGAAGAAGAAGACCAGGAACGGCGCGATCACGAACCAGAGGAACGTGACCGAAGTGCCCAGCTCGATTTCGGGCAGGCCGTCGACGTCCTCGATAGCGGTTTCGTAGATGACGTTCAGATAGAAACCGAACAACCATCCCCAAATCATGATGCCGGCGAGATGGTTCATGCAGCAGGCGCGGGCGAGGAAGAACTTGAAGCACACGACAGCGATGACGAACGCCAGCGTTGTGACGTGCCGCGGATTGACGAACAGTCTCCAACTGTCCAGGAAGACCGCGCGGTAGAAGCCGGGGACAGGGTCGCCCGGAGGCTCAGGTTCGGGGGCGATCTTCTCGGGTTTCTTGAAGCTCTCGGTGGGGATGATGAACTTCTGCCCGCAGGTCAGACAGCGGGCGTGCCTACCGGCATGTTTGCTGTCGAACGCGATCAGCGCGCCGCACTTGGGACAGTTGAACTCAACGGTCATGGTTCATCAGAAACTCTTCGCACGTCAATCCGTTGCGGCCGCCGATAGACGAAACGAGTCGCGTAGCCGCCGGACGAAAGACGCGACCCCTAGTGGCGCTGCATGCAATCGACGAAGGCCTTCAGGTCGTTGGCCCATTTCTGGGCTTCGAGCAGGTCCACCTTCTCTTCTTTGACCAGCATGGAAAGATGCTTCTCCATGGCGATCATCTTTTCGTCCGATTTGTCCCGTGTCTTGGTCTGCAACTGCGAGTAGAGCTGCTCGATCTTGCCGGTCCGGATCAGGTTGGCGCAGGCGTAGTTGTTGTTGAGAATCTCCATCGCGATGATACGGCCCTGCCCGTCCTTGCGCGGCACGAGTTTTTGGCAGATGATATAGGCCAGTCCCAACGAGAGCTGGTTGCGCACTTCCGACTGGCGGCCCTCCGGGAAGTAGTCCAGGATCCGCGTCACCGACCCGGTGACGTCGCGCGTGTGGAGAGTGGAGAAGACCAGGTGCCCGGTCTCGGCGGCCATCAGCGTCATGGCAATGGTCTCGGCGTCGCGCATCTCGCCGACGAAGATAATGTCCGGGTCCTCGCGCATCATCTCCTTGAGCCCTTCGTGGAAGCTCTTAACGTCGCGGCCCACCTCGCGCTGCGAGACGATGGAGTGCTTCTGCGAGAAGATGTACTCGATCGGGTCCTCGACGGAGAAGATCCGGTAGGCGCTTTTCTCGCTGATGCGGCCGATCAAAGAGGCGATGGTCGTGGACTTGCCGGCCCCGGTGATGCCGGTCATCAGGACGAGTCCCTGCTTCATGTTGATGATGTCGTGCCAGACGTCGTTGGGAAAACCGATGTCCTCGATGGGCGGCACGTCGAGCGACAAAGCCCTGATCGCGGCAGCGATTCCATCGTTATCGCGGAAGATGTTGATGCGAAATTGCAGCGACCCCACCCGGTAGGAGCAGTCGACGCTAAGGTTCGTCTGGAGCTTCTTGAGGCTGTTCTCCTTCAGGAGGGGAAAGATGAGTTGCCTGGCCAGCTCCGGCGTGATGTTGGGGCCTTTGAGCTTGACGAGGTTGCCGTCGATCCGGTAGGCGGGTGGCGCATTGACTTTGATGTGCAGGTCCGAGACCCGCATGGCGCCGTGCTCTTCGAAGTACTTCAACAGGTCGAGAATGCTATATTTGCCGAGGCTCTCGGTGGGGTAGACCTTGGCCGAAGGGGAGTACTCTGGTTCCATGCCTTTCTCCGTCGTCTGTATACTGAATGCGTGACGCCGCTGCACCTCCTCATGGAGGGCAACGGTAGTATAGCGTCAGAGGCGACGAGTGCAAAGGCCGAGGCTCGACGGTCCCCCGCGAACGGGACGCGCGGTCAACCCTTGGGCTGACTGTGCCTGAGCCAGTCCTGGAGGTTCTTCGCCAGAATCTCGATGTCCTTCGTGCTCATGATGTGTTCAACGAGCGTCGGGGGGATCTTCAGCTTGCTCATGGCCTGGGAGACTCTCTGCCAGAGCCGGTCGCGTTTCTTATCCGTATCCGCCAGGTACAGCTCACTGACCAGGTCCTGGAGTTTGGCCAGCATGATCGTATCGAGATGGCCGTAGTAGTTTGAGATGACTCCTTGCTGATGCTTCGTGTAGTCTTGTTGAGCCATAGCACCCGTCCACATTGCGGAACACACACCCGTTTGGCTCTGTTGTACCGCCACCTCCGAACGGAGGCAAGCGGCAGCGGGCGGATTTAGCGTTTTTGCTGGCTTTGCGCGACCTCACCGCTATAATCTCGTAACATAAATCGAGTGGAATACGTCAGTTCTTGTTTACGAGACCATCGCAGGATGCGATATCGGTTGCTTATTGCAGGTATCTTGCTCTTCGTTTCACCGCCCGCCGTCCGGGCGCTGGAGAGCGAGCCGGCACGTGCGCAGCCGGGACTTGACGCCCGCTCCGCGGTCCGTCGCTGGCTGAGCCAGGACCTCCAATTGACCGCCGGCGATCTCTTGAGCCAGAAGACCAGCACCGCCCGGCACGTGTTGATATGCCGCCACGGCTTCAAGATGGCTGTGGCGGGCTGTCAATTTGCCGGTGATAGCGCCGTCGTTCGGATAGACCCAACCGGCGCCGAATCGGCAGATCCGAACGCGGCCCGGTTTACCGTCCAGGTCTATCTGAAGAATCCAACCTTTGAAGGACAGGTCCGCAACCTGCAGGACGCCGGCATTGAAGAGACACAGGTAGAGCAGGGCAAAGCTGCTGTGCTGGAGATCGGCGTCGGGGGAGAGATCTACATCACGGCCGAGGCCAGGGAAACAGGAAGCCCTCAGGGCCTGCTCTTGTACCGGGAGGCCCTGGAGGCCTTTGGGGCGGCGGGCCTGATGGGACCGCTTGGCGATGAGCCGGGCCTTGCGCTCCCGGAGACCGCTTCGGCGGCCGGACGGACGCGCGAATCGACCGTCGGCTACACCGTCAGTGTGGCGCCGCTGGCAGCAAACGTGGAGGGCCAGCGCACCGTATCCGAAACCGGCGACGAAGTCATCACGGTTCTCGGCCGGGTCTACGCACGGTGGCAGGAACAAGATGCTCCGGGCAGTCAGCCGAGGGTGGTTGAGCTACAGGCGGACAATCTCGTTCTCTGGCGTCGTGCCCGTGACGTCAACGCTCCAACGACCGAGTCGTCCTCCATGCAGCATGAGGGCGTCAGCGACCTCTACGTCTCCGGCGACGTGTGCCTGACAGAGGGACAGCGCACCGTCCGCGCGTCGGAGCTCTACTACGATCTTCGGGGCCAGCGGGGTTTGGCCCGAGACGTGGTCTTGAGCACGTTTGACGCCGCGCGAGACATCCCGATCTACGTGCGGGCTGCCGAACTCAGGCGGGTGGCGGCCAATCAGTTCGAAGCGAAGGATGTCAGCCTGACGGCCAGCGAATTCCGGACGCCGCAGATATCCCTCCATGCCGGGCGCGTGCGCATCATCGACAGGACGGAAGAGCCGCAGCCGGAGGGCGGATCAGCCGACAGTCGTTTCGATGCGCGCATGGACAACATTCGGCTCAAGTACTACGATACGACGCTTTTTGCCTGGCCCTCACTGCGCAGCAACTTCCAAAGGCCGGACATGCCGATCAGAAGTATCAGTGTGGGGCACGACAGCACGTACGGCACCTCCCTTGAGACGAGTTGGTTCCTCAGCCGAATCCTGGGTTTGCGCGAGCCGGAGGGGACCGACAGTACGCTCGACCTGGACTACTACGGCAAGCGCGGTCTCGGTGTGGGAGCGGACATCAAATACGAGAGGGACACTTACTTCGGCAGGCTTTTCGGCTATGTGATCGACGACCAGGGCCAGGACAGGCTCAGCCGAACGCAGCTCAATGTCCCGGTCCCCGAGGGGCCGCGGGGGCGACTCGAGTTTCAGCATCGGCATTTCCTCCCGTATGGATGGCAACTGACGGCCGAGGCCAGCTATCTGTCCGACAAGAATTTCCTGGAGCAGTACTATCGTACGGAATTCAATGCCGGTAAGGAGCAGGAGACGCTCCTCCACGCGAAGCGCATCGAGGACAACTGGGGGCTTGCCTTCCTGGGCAAGTCGCGGGTCAGTGATTTCCTCGATCAGGTCGAGGAGCTGCCGAGCGGTGAGTTTCACTGGACCGGGCAGTCCTTTTTGCGGGACAACTTCACCTTCTATAGCGACAGCCAAGCCAGCCGCTATCGGTATCGCTACAGTAAGGATCGCCCCGCTCTCGGGTCGGAGGAGTTCTTCACCTATGCGATGACCCGCAACGAGCTTGACATGCCGCTGGTTGCGGGCAGATCCAAGATCGTGCCGTTTGTCGCCGCCACTTTTGGCTACGAAGACGGCGCTGGGTTTCGGGCGACCCTGGACGATACGCCGCTGGAGCCGCAGGACCTGGTGTCTATCGGCGAGGCTGGCGTGCGCGTGTCGACGCAGCCCTTCTGGCGGGTCTATCCGGACGTTCGATCCCGGTTCTGGGATCTCCATGAGTTGCGGCACGTGATTCGGCCTGAGCTTATCGCCGTGGCGTATACAAACCGCGATCCTGCGGTCCAGCAGCGAGATACGCTGGACCTGGGCATCTACCAGCGTTGGCAGACCAAGCGAGGGCCGGTCGGGCGGCAGCGAACCGTTGACTGGCTCAGATGGAACCTTGATTTCGTCTGGGTGAGCGACACGGGTGACGCTACGGCCGGCCCCGATCAGTTCCTTTGGAACCAGCCGTTTATCCCGCTGGTGAACCGATCGGCCGGCGTACTCTTGCCGCAGGACAGAAGGACGACCGGGCTTTTCGGGCCGCGGCGCAACTACATCGGTACGGACGTGATCCTGCGGCTCAGCGACACGACCTCTGTCCTGGGAGACATGAATTTCGATATGCAGAGCGGGGTCGTTCAGCAGCTTGACGTGGGGTTCTCTCGCCTGTGCTGGCCGAACCTAAGC
>CAYNQP010000051.1:0-12659 GCA_964399325.1 uncultured Pirellulales bacterium | reverse complement strand
TCAGCAGTGTTCAGATCGTCCCAGAACCTCAGAAGATGCTGTTGGTTACAGGACCGGAGCCTCGTCTTGATCTGTTCAAACGCTGTATTTGTGGCCATCGGATACTCCAGCATCGCCTTCGGGGCAGTGGACACTAAACGATGTTCGGAAAAATTAAAGAAACCCTGGAAAAATAGCGAAAACCAATTGACAGGAGATTTAGGTTCTGCTACTATTTAGTTTAAGATAGGTGGGTTTGCAATAGGCTCTTATATCATAATTCAGACTGTCATCATAATTCTTGCTTTGCATATCATACCCGAACCCACCTGCCTGGAAGACCATAGGTTTTCCAACGTGAGGAGTGATTGGGACGGTCCGTTCAGACGGAGAGGTTCCAATAACAGGTTTTGAGATCAAACCGGCCGTTACTTTGTGAAGAAACTCTGTGATTGAGGTTCGCAAAACTTGCGTTCGCCGGTCGGGCGGCAGCATTCATCGGTAATGATAGCCAAAGTGGCATGATCGAAGTACGGTCGGTCTGCGAATCTCGGACGTAGTGAAAGGAGAACAACATGAGAAGAAAAGGTTTTACCTTAGTTGAGCTGTTGGTCGTGATCGCGATCATCGCTCTGCTGATGGGCATCCTGATGCCGGCGTTGGCGCGCGTGCGCCAGTTGGCGTTCAGGATGACCTGCGGCACCAACCTGTCGGGCATAGGCAAGGCGATGCTGATCTACGCCAACGACTATGAGGACGAACTGCCCAGAGCGGGCAACAGGGACACCACGTGGCAAAAAGACCTTGGACTCGTCGGCTGGATGGCTGAGAATCGTGTCGATGCCTACCAGTTGGCGGGCACCAACAAGGCTTCGGTCGCTTCCTGCTTCTATCTGCTGGTCAAGTACGCCGAGGTCACGCCCAAATCGTTCGTTTGCAAGAGCGATACCTCGACCACGGTATGGGAAGTCCGCGATGAGCAAAACCGTCCAGACAACATGGAATTGATTCAGGCCTGGGATTTCGGCGCCAAGCCCACCTACCATTGTAGCTATACGTATCATTTCCCGTACGGTACGTTTGCGCTGACGACCTCCAGCGAGCCGGGCCTTGCTGTTGGGGCCGACAGAAATCCCTGGCAGGGCAGCCCTGCGGATGAGGGTGCCGAAGATACGGTTGCAGAGAGGTTTGCCCTTTTCAATCCCACGGGCGGTACGGATGACGTTCGTGCTGGCAACGCTATCACGCACCAAAGCGACGGCCAGAACGTCATGTTCCTCGACACGCACATCGAGTTTGCCAAGAGTTCCGCCTGTTCCCTCGAAGAAGACAATATCTACACGAAGTCAGCCAACACGGCCGGCAAGGGAGACCCGTGGGGTACGCCCGTGGTAGCCGCAGAAGCCGCGCCGAGGAACAGGAAGGACTCTCTGCTGATCCATGATTGGGGCGTGAAAGGACGTTGCTTCCCTGGCAACACCCTCGTTTGGGTCGACGGCGCGATGCTTCCGATCGCGAAGGTTGCCGCCGGGCAGGCGGTTGGCAGTGCGGCCAACGTGGCCACTCTGAACGAAGTCGAACTCGTCCAGGTGCACCCGGGCTGCCGGGCCGAGTGCTACGATGTAATCCTCGAGAGCGGCGATTGCATCAGTGTTGTTGAGACTCACTTCTTCCGCATTGCCACGGGCCAGTTCGTGCCGGTGCAGCAACTGCGTCGCGGCGTGACTCTGGACACCATGAATGGGACCGTCAAGGTCGCCTGGGTTGTCAAGAGAACCACCCCGTTCGTCGGCACAGTTTACAACCTGAAGATCCAGAACGCGGACGAGTACTTTGTCGGCAAGACCGGCGTGGTCGTTCGCGACTTCTAATCGCGTAGAGCCGAGGCAAAGGCCAACGAGCAGTCTCGCTCGCGGGCAAGGATAATTGGCTCAAGATGGTTAACAAAGGCGGCCTCGGCGAAAGAACGAGGCCGCCTTTTTTTCTTGTTGCGTGTTCTTTGACAACCTTGTCGAGATGGTTCAACTGCGACAGTGCTCGACCGTCGCGGGGAGAGATCTCGGTCCTCAGGACCTGGCCGGCAAGCGGGTGGGCTTGGTACATTCACAATCATAGACGGTACATCTAAGCTATCATTCATCATATATCTTTACTCCGTTTCATCCCGTCGGCCCCAACCTGCCAAAAGGCGCTTCTCACCTCGCTATGAGGGCTCTGTCATAGTCCGCATCGTATCGGCGCGGAGTGACCGCCTTCAAACGTGCGCGCAGGCCGCTTCAAGCGGAATCCACTGCTCTGAATGCTATCATATCCACCTTGTTCTCCGGTTCTTCTCAGGCTGCCCGGCGCATGCCGTGCTTCATCCCGC
Organism: uncultured Pirellulales bacterium; assembly: GCA_964399325.1. GTDB lineage: Bacteria > Planctomycetota > Phycisphaerae > Sedimentisphaerales > Anaerobacaceae > JAFGLV01. The sequence continues at coordinate 10,312 of CAYNQP010000051.1, read as the reverse complement.
GGTTTCACGTATCGGTCGTCTGCGCCCATGTTGCGCGATGCGCTAATCTCCTTCAAAGCAATCGGTCAGGCTCGGGCACGAACCGACCGTTCGCGAATTGAAGCGTTAACCCAGGAGATTGGCGGGTGGAAACTGTCCGAGCTTCCCGACGAGGGCAGACGTGTGCCCTCATGACCGATTGTGCCGGCGCCGAGCGTATTGGCGTCAAGTCGTCTTCATTCACTACAGGTACATCCCCTGTGCCGGACAACGGTCGGACCCGCCGATCTCGCGCCAAGTGAAAGGAGAACAAAAATGAAGAAGCAAGGTTTCACCCTGGTTGAGCTGTTGGTCGTGATTGCGATCATCGCTCTGTTGATGGGCATCTTGATGCCCGCCCTGTCAAGGGTCCGACAACTGGCCTTTCGGATGGTCTGTGGGACCAACTTGTCCGGCATAGGCAAGGCCATGCTGATCTATGCCAACGACTACGACGACGAGCTGCCCAAAGCCGGCGACAAGAACGCCGTGCTGACAAGCTCCGTTGTCTGGGATGCGCTGAGTCGCGGCGAGGCGTATGCGATAACGCCGACCAAGAGTGATGCAACGATCAGTTCGTGTTTCTACCTGCTGGTCAAGTACACCGAAGTCACGCCGAAATCGTTCGTCTGCAAGAGCGACACCGGCACGACGCCGTGGGAGCTCAGCGACGAGCCAATCGTTCGCCCCGACATGGAAATGGTCGAGGCCTGGGATTTCGGGAGCAACCCGTACGAGCGCTGCAGCTACGCCTACCACTGGCCGTTTGGGACGTTCGCCCTGACCACGTCGAGCGAGCCGGCTCTGGCGATCGCGGCGGACCGAAACCCCTGGCAGGTCAGCCCGGCGGGCGCCGCCAAGCCCGACACGATGTGGGCGAGCTTCGACCCCCGTGGAGGGACCGAGGCCGTGCGTGCCGGAAACTCGATGACGCACCAGGAGGACGGCCAGAATGTCCTGTTCATGGACGCTCACGTCGACTTCGCCAAGACGAGCGCCTGTTCTCTTGAGGAAGACAACATCTACACCCTCTGGGTCCTGGGGACCAATGAGGCCAGCAAAGGTGTGCGGTACACCAGCCGAGACACCGGACCCAGAAGCAGAAAGGACTCGCTGCTTCTGCACAACCTGAAAGGCCGGGCCTGCTTTGCAGCCGGCACCCTGGTCTGGGTCGATGGCGCGATGCTCCCGATCGCGAAGGTGGCGGCGGGGCAGGGCGTTGGCCATTCGGCTGACATGGCGACTCTCAACGAGATCGAGCTCGTGCAAGAGCACCCGGGCCGCTGGACCGAATGCCACGATGTCATTCTTGAGACGGGCGACTGCATCACGGTCGTTGGGTCGCACCTGTTTCGGGTGGCGGAGGGCCTGTGGGTGTCGGTGCAGCAACTGCGTCGCGGCGTCTCCCTGGAGACGATGAACGGCGTCGTGGAGGTGGCTTGGGTGGTCAGGAGGACCGTGCCCTACGTCGGTACGGTCTACAATCTGAAGATCAAGGACGCGGACGAGTACTTTGTCGGCAAGGCCGGCGTGGTCGTTCGTGACTTCTGATCCCGGACCCAGGCGACGACTCATGGACGTCGTTCGCTAACCTGGTGGGCTTGAGGGCAATCTTTTCTTCTCACCATAGGCGGCCCCGTGCGGCGGAGCGCGGGGTCGCCGTTCTCATTGCCCGCCAGTCCCGCCATCGACCGGGATTTGCCTTGGGCCGGGCCTTGTGGTAGAGTATCGGCTTTGGAACCATGAGGAGTAACGGCTTTGGGTAAGACACTGACATACAAGATATTGGAGGCGCACCTCGTCGAGGGCAAGCTCACGCCGGGCGAGCAGATCGGCATACGGATCGACCAGACGCTGACCCAGGACGCCACCGGCACGACGGCTTTCCTGCTCTTTGAGTCGATGGGCGTCAAACGCGTCAAGACCGAGCTTTCCGTCAGCTACATCGATCACAACATGGCCGGTTTCGGGCCCGAGAACCATAACGACCACCTGTACCTTCAGACCGTCGCGGCCAAGAGCGGCGTCTACCATTCCCGCGCGGGCAACGGCATCTGCCACCAGGTGCATCTGGAGCGTTTCGGCCGGCCGGGCCTGACGCTGCTGGGCAGCGATTCGCACACTCCCACCGGAGGCGGCATCGGCATGCTCGCCATCGGGGCAGGGGGGCTCGACGTGGCCGTGGCGATGGCCGGCGGGCCTTTCTACCTGCAATGCCCCCAGGTGCTGGGCGTCAAGCTCACAGGCCGGCTCGCCGACTGGGTCGCGGCCAAAGACGTTATCCTGAAGCTGCTGAGCGAGCTGTCCACCAAGGGCAATGTCGGCTGGGTCGTGGAGTACTTCGGCGCAGGCGTCAAGACCCTGACCGTGCCCCAGAGGGCGACTATCACGAATATGGGCGCCGAGCTGGGCGTGACGACGAGCGTATTCGGCAGCGACGAGCAGACGCGCAGGTTCCTCGCCGCCCAAAAGCGGGAGAAAGACTACCGCCCCCTGGAGGCCGATGCGGACGCGGCGTACGACCGGGTCATCGAGATCGACCTGTCGAAACTCGAGCCGATGGCGGCCTGCCCGTCCTCGCCCGACAATGTCAGGACCGTCCGCGACATAGCCGGCCAGAGGACCGGGCAAATCGTTGTCGGGAGCTGCACCAATTCCAGCTATACCGACTTGATGATGGTCGCCACCGTTTTGAAAGGGCGGCGCATCGATCACATGGTCGAATTTGCCGTCGCGCCGGGCAGCCGCGAAGTGCTCAACATGCTGGCAGCCAACGGCACGCTGGCTGACTTGATCGCGGCCGGGACGCGCATTCTCGAATCGGCCTGCGGCCCATGCATCGGCCAGGGCTTCTCGCCGGCCGAGGATCTTGTCAGCCTGCGGACGTTCAACCGCAACTTCGCCGGACGTAGCGGCACCAAGGGCGATCAGGTCTATCTGGTCAGCCCCGAAACAGCCGTCGCCTCCGTGCTGACCGGCAAGATCACCGACCCGCGCGACCTGCCGAAACTGATGGGCATCGCCTATCCGAAGATCGCCATGCCCGCCCAGTTCCACATTGATGATAGCATGATCGAGCCGCCGTTGAGCGGGGACGAAGCCGCGAAGGCCGAGGTCCTGCGCGGCCGCACAATCGTGGTGCCTGAGCCGCCGCCGGGCTTGCCGGCGAAGCTGATCGGACGAATCCTGCTCAAGTGCGGCGACAAGATCACGACCGACCACATCATGCCGGCCGGGACGTACCTGAAGCTGCGCTCGAACGTGCCCGAGTACGCCAAGGTCGTCTTCAACCCCTTCAACGAGCCGGGCCGGCCCACGTTCGCCGAGCGCGCGCTCAAGTTGAAGGCTCAGAGCGTCGCCGGCATCATCGTCGCGGGCGAAAGTTACGGCCAGGGCTCCTCGCGTGAGCACGCCGCGCTGTGCCCCATGTATCTCGGCGTCCGGGCCGTCATCGCCAAGAGCATCGAGCGGATTCACCGTGCCAATCTCATCAACTTCTGCATTGTGCCGATCCAATTCGCCGATCCGGCCGATTACGACAAGCTCGGGCCCGATGATGAGCTGGTGATCGAGGACCTCCTCGGCGCGGTCCGGGACAGCGATACGGTCAAGATCGGCAAGAAGGATGGTTCCTTCGAATTCGTCGGCACGCTGGGCCTGTCGAGCAGGGATCGGGAGATTCTGCTCTCGGCCGGTTTGTTGAACTATACGCGCAAGAGAACTCATGAGTGAGACCATCGTAAGCGTTTTCGGAGCGGGCCGCGCCAAGCCGGGCGAGCCCACCTATGTTCTGGCGGAGCAGCTCGGGCGGGCCCTTGCAGAGGCCGGCTTCGTGATCGCCAATGGTGGGTACGGCGGCACGATGCAGGCCAGCGCCAAGGGCGCTGCCGAAGCAGGCGGGACGGTCATAGGCGTGACGTGCTCAGCATTCGGCAGCAGTGCCGCCAACGAGTATGTCACTCGTGTGGTCGTGACGGACTCGCTCGACGAACGACTTCGGAACCTTGTCAAAGCGGGGCGTGCCTACGTCGTGCTCCCGGGGGGCACCGGGACGCTCCTGGAATTGGCGGCGGTGTGGGAGTTGAAGAACAAAGGCTTCCTCGACCGCGCCAAGCCGATTGTCCTGTTGGGCGATTTCTGGAAACCGCTGGTGGATCTGGTGTCGCGGGATGATCCTCGTAGCGCCGGGAGTGTCTTTTTTGCCGACGGGCCGGTCGCGGCGGTCGAACGAATCAAAGAGGCGTTGGAGCCTTAAAAGGGCATAACCATGAGACGAGAACTGACGGTTGTGTTGGGGGCCGGTCTTGGCCTTCTCTGGCTGGTCGCCGTTTCGGCCGGGGCCGTCGAGGAGGCCGTTCGCAAGCTCCTGCCCGAAGGAGTTGTCTTGCAGGGCGTTGACGGCACGATCGTCCGGGCCGACACGAACGATGTCTGGTTCTTCGAGCTGAGCGAGGACGTGAACGATGCGGGCACGCAAGTTCCTGCGGGGACGCGGCTGAGGCTGCTCCCGTCGACGACGCTGGAACAAGTCCTCGTCGATGCCAACGAACGTCTCCTGCCCCAGTACAGACTTACCGCCCAAGTGACCCGATACCAGGGTGAGAACTTTCTGTTTGCGTCCTACTACCTGCCGCTGAGCAAGCTCAAGGACGCCAACGAGCCGGCGTCGCCGCCGAATGCACAGGGCACGCCGAATGCAGCGCAGGCGCGAGCCGGGCGGTCGAGCGGCGAGTTGGCGATCCCGGACGACGTTCTCGAACGGCTCAAGGGCCGTCGGCCGGTGCGGGGACCCCAGCGCCGGGGAGCGGCAACGGGTGTCGCAGTGCCCCGGAGCCGTCCGACACGCGTGCTGGTGAATGTCAATGGCTTCATTCAATCACACCAGGGCCGCCCGTACTTCATTCCGGATGCGTTTGGGTGGAATGTGTCCGAGATCCGGTACGAACTGTTGCCCTCCAGCGTGCTGGAGCAGGCACAGAGGAGAATGGCAGCCTCGCCCAATCGCATTCGGTTCAGCGTGGCCGGATTGGTCACCGCGTACCAAGGCAAGGAGTACCTGCTCCTGCAAAGCGCCGCCCGCGTCTACAGCTACGGAAACTTCGGTGGGTAGAATCCTATGAGCAGCGAACTGAACGATATCCTGATTTCGCATCGAGATCAAGATTTCGAAGAAAAGCTGAAACGCCTTCGAGGCAGGGTGTGTGAGGCCGCGACCTTCAACCCAAGGAGTGAAGAAGGCAAGAAGGTTGCTGAGATCATCGACGAGGTCGAGAAACGCGGTGACGAAGCGGTCGCCGAGTATACGCAGGATTTCGACAAGGTCCCGCTTCGTCCCGACCAGTTCCGCGTCAGCGATGAGGCATTATCCGCCGCCCACGCTGCTATCGACTCGACGCTTATGGCCGCAGTGCGCCAAGCCATCGACAACGTCAGACGCTATCAGGCCAAGATCTTCATCGGGAATCGGTCGCAGTTCTCAGAGGGCACCGGCATCAAGTACACGCCCATCCGGCGTGTTGGCGTCTGTGTGCCGGGAGCGTCGGCTCCCCTGCCCTCCACCGTCATCATGACGGTGGTTCCGGCTCAGGTGGCGGGGGTCGAAGAGATCGGCGTGGTTTCGCCGCCTCGGTTTGAAGGTACAATCCACCCCGTTATTCTGGCGGTCTGCCATGAGTTAGGCGTCAAGGAGGTCTATCGCATCGGTGGCGTTCAGGCTGTGGCAGCGTTGGCGAATGGCACGAAAAGCATTCCACGTGTCGACAAGATTGTGGGCCCAGGTAATATGTGGGTACAAACAGCCAAACGTATAGTCTTTGGCCAGGTTGGTATTGATTCCGTTGCTGGTCCCAGTGAAGTGCTGGTCGTGGCAAGCGAGAAAGCTAACCCTGCCTGGGTGGCAGCGGATATGCTCAGTCAAGCTGAGCACGATCCTGGCGGTGCGGTCCTCTTCACTGATTCGCATGAGCTTGCCCTTGGTGTTCTTGATGAACTTGAAAGACAAGTGCAGAAGTTGAGCAGGTCAGCCGAAGCGGCATGCTGCCTGAAGAAATACGGCGGAGTTGCCGTATTCAGTTGCATGCCTGATGTCATTCACTGGGCAAATGAGTTTGCCTCTGAACATGTCGAGATTCAGTGCGGCACGGATAGCGGGGAGGTTGCAGGTCAGATTTGCGCAACGGGAGCCCTGTTCATTGGGCCATACACGCCTGTAGCCGCCGGAGACTATTGGGCCGGCCCCAGTCATACGCTGCCCACAGGCGGCGGCGCTAAGTTCTCCAGCGCCTTGACCAGCAACGATTTTGTCAAGTCGATCAGCCTCATCGAGTACAGCGCCGCCCAGCTTGCCGCCAGCGCCGACGACATCGTTCGTCTCGCTCAGGTCGAAGGCCTCGACGCTCACGCCCGCAGCGTGCAGATCAGACAGCAGCGCTGACCGTCACAACCCCCAATCGAGTCGCTCGCGGTGGCGCCAGTAGAACCGGCCCAGTATGTGTGCGACGAGAAATGCGCCGTAGGTGGATGTCACGAGGCCGATGGCTTCGAGCCACAACGATTGAGGTTCGTCGGTTTCGCCCTGGCCTTGGGCGGTTAGCCAGAGCAGGCCCCCCAGAGTGGCAAAGAGAAGCACCAGCCCGGCGTATGGAAAGAACGTGCGGAAGACCGAGCCCAGCAGAAAGAACGGATTGAGGGCTGAGATCGAATCGTCCACTACCATGGCCAGCAGGCCCATCGGAAAGAACACGAGTGCGTAGCCCGCAAGGGTCCAGAAGACGACGTCGGTCTGGTTCACGATGATCCGATAGAGAACCACCGGCAGCAGATAGATAATGTAGACAGCCAGCAGATAGGAAACGCGTGACCACATCTCGCCGAGGCTCAGACCCGCAGCGAAGGCCTCCGGGGCGCGCGTGCCGCCTCTGGCGCTGTCGTGGACGCACTCGGCGAAGTACCAACCGACGTAGAGACCGAATATGATGGAACCCACGAAGAGCGGCAAGCCCAGGAATCCAACCGTGGGCACAACGCGATGGATGAAGCCCAGCATCAGAGGGATGCCGGCGAGAAGGACCAACACCATCAGGCCGGAGGTACTGGTGGGGTACAGCAGGATGTCGACCGGCCAGGCGAAGCGACGCTCGCCTGTGTGTTGCGGCTGTTGCGTGACGCCAAGCGATGTGAGGAGCTGCTCCTCGCGGCGCAGCCGCTCTTGCTCCCTGTCGGCCAGTTCCTGTTCATCGGGCAGATCGAGCAGCGCCTTGTCCTGTGGCGCGGCCGGCGCGATGAGGGTCAGTTCCTCGTCGTCGGCCGGCAGCGATGATTCGGGCTTCGGCGATTGGGGAATGGTGATCGCGGCCTTGCACCGTGGACATCGGCCGATCGTGCCCGCCCGATTCTCTCGGACAGTGAGCTTGACGGCGCAGTGTTGGCATTGAAATCGGATCATGAACGTATCGCGTACTCCCGCAGGTAGCGACGGCAGGCGCCGGCTTGCGGATGGTCATTTCGCGGCTTGCCGCCACAACGAGGCGGCCTTGTCAGCATTCTCGACCGATACTCTCAGCTTGTCTTTCAGCGTTTCTATCCTTTCCGGATCGTCGGATTCGATGTCCGAAAGGATGCTCTGCAATAGCCTCCCTTCCGCCTCGGTGGTCATTGCGGCCCCTTCGAACATCTGAGTTCCCACGTAGCTCCGGTAACACAAGAAACCGACTACCAGCCCCACGTTGAACAACAGAGACAATGCCAAAGTCACTTTCATGCTCTTTGCCATGATGGTTGTCTCCTTTCACGGAACTGTACGGATTTGTGCGCCACGGACATTGTCATCCTGAGGCGAAGCCGAAGGACCTGGGCAGCGACCGAGACAGACCTCTCATGCAGTGGCGGATCTTTCACTGCGCTACGCTTCCTTCAGGACGACAAGTCGCGCGACGGCGTTCACCCACGTCGCGACCGTATCATGCTCATGCGCCGAGCTTGGCTTTGACCAGCGTCTTGGCCTGGGCCAGGGCCTCGTCGAGCTTGGCGGGATTCTTGCCGCCGGCTTGGGCCATTTGGGGTCGGCCGCCGCCGCCACCGTCCACGATGGGGGCGATCTCTTTGATGATGTCACCGGCCTTGAGACCCTTCTTGATCAGATCGTCGGTCACGCCGGCCAGCAGCGTCGCTTTGCCGTCGTCCTCGAAACCCAGCACGATAGCAGCCGAGCCGGCCTTCTTCTTGAGCATGTCCACGGCTTCGCGGGCGCGCTCTACGGAAGTAGACGCCAGGCGGCCGACAATAATCGATGCATCTCCGGCTTTTTCGCAGGCTTCGAGCAAATCTCTCGCTTCGCCCATCGTATCGGGCCCACCGGCCTTCGAGGCGGCCTTGAGCTCCTTGGCGAGCTTCTTATTGTCTTCCACAAGTTGAGCGACGCGCTCGGGCACTCTGTCGGCCGGGACCTGGAGCAGGGCCGAGAGCTGATCGACGACGTCGCCGGCCTGTTCGAGAAGATCGGTCAGTATGGCGCCCGTCAGCGCTGTGATGCGGCGGACGCCGGCGGAGATGCTCTCTTCTTTGGTGATCTTGAACCCGCCGATCGCGCCGAGCCGGTCCACGTGTGTGCCGCCGCAGAACTCGCGGCTGAAGGCCTCGCTCAGCTTGTCCTGGCCGTCGGCACCCACCGCGACGACGCGGACCTCGTTGCCGTACTTTTCGCCGAACAGGGCCATCGCGCCGAGCTTCTGCGCCTCGTCCTTGGGCATGACGGTCCACGCAACGGGCAGATCAGCCGCGATCTTCTCGCGCACGAGTTGCTCGACGCGCTTGAGCTCTTCCTTCGTGGGCGCCTTGGGGTAGGTAAAGTCAAATCGCAGGTAGTCGGGCCCGACGTAGCTGCCTTGCTGCGAGACGGACTTGCCCAGCACTTGCTGCAAGGCCCACTGGAGCAGGTGCGTGGCGGTGTGGTTCTTCTTGATGGCGTTGCGGTCCTGGCTGACCGTGGCGGTGACAGCCTGGCCCGCGTTGAGCGCGCCCTTGGCGAGTTTACCCCGGTGGATGATGCAGTTGGCGATTTTCGTCGTGTTCTCGACGACGAAAATCGCAATAGGTCCTATTGTCTCCGCAGGAGCGGAGACTTCGATCAGGCCGCAGTCGCCGACCTGGCCGCCGGACTCGGCGTAGAAGCACGTCTTGTCGAGGATAAGGCCGACTTCAACATCGGCGGGGACGTGCCCGGTCTTCTTGAAGCCCTCGGCGTCGATCCAGCCGAGCAGCGTGCTGTCACAGCTATCGGCGTCGTACTTGTGCACGTCCTCGGTGGTGGGCAGTTCGCTGTCGGTGAGATTGGCCAGGACGGAATCGCTCTTCTGTGCCGCCCGGGCCCGCTGCCGCTGCTGCTCCATCAACTCGGCGAACTGGCTCGTGTCCACCTTCAAGCCTCTTTCTTGCGCCATGAGCTGCGTCAAGTCGAGCGGGAAGCCATACGTGTCGTAGAGCTGGAAGGCATCGTCGCCGCTGATAGTCCTGTCCGTGCCCTTGCCCGCGCGGTCGGCGGCGCCGGTGAAGATCTCCAGACCCCTGTCGAGCGTTCGGCCGAAGCCCGCCTCCTCGGCCTCGATCACGGTCGAGACGTGCTCGGCCCGCTCTCTGATCTCCGGGAAGGCGTCGCCCAGGACGTCGATCACGACAGGGATCAGCTTGCCCAGGAAGGGCTCGCGCAGGTCGAGCTCCCTGCCGAAGCGCGAGGCCCGGCGCAGGATGCGGCGAATGACGTAACCCCTGCCGTCGTTGGAGGGGGTCGCCCCGTCGGTGATGGCGAACACAAGCGTGCGAATGTGGTCGGCGATCACGCGGAACGCATTGTCGGTCTTGCTGCCGAGTTGCGAGGTATACGTGTGGCCGCTCAGCTCGCCCGTGCGGTTGATGATCGGCATGAACAGGTCGGTGTCGTAGTTGCTGGGCTTCTTCTGAAGCACTGCTACGACTCTCTCCAACCCCGCGCCGGTGTCGACATAGTGAGCCGCCAGCGGCACGAGCCGGCCCGAAGACTGACGGTTGTGCTGGATGAAGACCAGGTTCCATAGCTCGATGTAGCGAGCACAGTCGCCGTTGACCTGGCACTGGTGGCCCGCCACGCCTTTCCTGTCGCAGGCTTGGGGCCCCAGGTCGATATGCAGTTCGCTGCACGGGCCGCACGGACCGGTGTCGCCCATCTCCCAGAAATTGTCCTTCTTGCCGAAGGCCAGCACGCGCTCGGGTGCGATCGGCGTGACCTTCGTCCAGAGCTGAGCGGCTTCCTCGTCTTTCGGTA
>CAYNQP010000050.1:0-12667 GCA_964399325.1 uncultured Pirellulales bacterium | reverse complement strand
TTCGGGCCGCAGCACTGGTGGCCCGGCGAGACGCGGTTCGAAATCATGGTCGGCGCCATCCTGACCCAGAACACCAGTTGGAGCAATGTCGCCAAGGCCATCGCCCATCTCAAGACCGCCGGACACCTGGAGCCGGACAAGCTGCACACGCTCGATTTGGCCGAGCTCGAAACGCTCATCCGCCCGGCCGGCTATTTCCGCCTGAAGGCCAAGCGGCTGCGCAACTTCACGCAGTGGCTCTTCGATGAATACGAGGGCAATCTCGAACGACTCGATGAAATCGACACGCATCGCCTGCGCGGGGAATTACTGGGCATCTCCGGCGTCGGCCCCGAGACCGCCGACTCGATCTTGCTCTACGCGTTGGATCGCCCCGTCTTCGTCGTGGACACGTACACCGCCCGCGTCGCCGTGCGGCATGGACTCATCGAGCCCGAACTGACCTACGAGACGTTGCAGGACCTGTTCGCCTCCGGCCTGGAATCCGACGTGCCGCTCTTCAACGAATACCACGCCCTGCTCGTCCGCGTCGGCAAGGACTTCTGCAAACCCAAACCCAAGTGCGCCGGTTGCCCGCTGGAGCCGCTGCCTCACGCCATTGCAATCGAGTGTGCGTAAGCCGTCCGCCTGCATATTTGTCCTTCTCTGAACGTTTGGGCTTGCGTGCATGTCAATAATGACATATACTGGTAGGTGAATGAGCCCCAATGATAGACCTTTGGTTTGGCTGCATGGTGAGGTCAAGACACCGCCATTCTCAAGGCAGGCCAGGATGGAGGTCGGGTACCTCTTGCGGCTGCTCCAGAAGGGTGAGCTTCTGTCTTTGCCACATTCGCGGCCGATGCCAGCAATCGGACAGCGATGTCATGAACTGAGGGTCAATGACAAGGACCAGACGTGGCGAGTTGTCTACCGTATTGATTTTGATGCAGTTGTCATCCTTGATGTGTTCCCGAAGAAGACAGGTAAAACACCCCAGCAAGTGATCGACACCTGCAAACAGCGCCTGTATAGGTATGACGCCATATAGATAGAGATGTCCAAAGGTGTACGATGAACAGATCCAAAAAAGATAGACTGGCGAAGGCCGGATGGAAAACCGGAACCGTGGCGGAGTTTCTGAATCTGACGCCAGAAGAAGAACTGTATGTGGAGTTGAAGGTAGCACTCAGTCAACAACTCAGACGCCAACGCCAAAAGAGCAACCTGACGCAGGAAGAACTGGCACAAATGGTCAAGTCCAGCCAGTCACGGATCGCAAAGATGGAAAGAGGCGATCCGAGCGTATCACTTGACCTGCTCATCAAATCCCTTCTCGCCTTAGGAACCACCCGCCGCGAGATCGCAAAAGCCATCGCCTGAGAGGTCCCGCGTTGAACGGCCCCCTTCAATGAATGCCACGCCCTGCTCGTCCGCGTCGGCAAGGACTTCTGCAAACCCAAACCCAAATGCACCGGTTGCCCGCTGGAGCCGCTGCCTCACACCATCGAAGGCGAATGCGACTGAGCTGCGTGCGGCCCTATTTCACCAGGGACTTCGTCCTGGCAAAGCGAGCCAGGACACAGACGAAGGCAGCCCATAGCACAACCGTCAACGCTATAGCGTCCTGCGGGCTGGCGGCGAGAGTAACCGGCGGCCGAGGCGTCCCCAGAAACATTAGCAGGAAAACGTACAGAAGCACCACGAACACCCCCATACCAACCGGCGTCTTGAAGAACGCCAGATGGATGAGGGACATCAGCGGCAGCACAACCAACACCCAGAAGACGCTCGGGCCGATCGTCTGGTAGTGGACCGTCAGCCCTCGGTATTCGATGTCAGGAACGATGGCGGTGAGGATGACGGCCAGCGGAATCGACGCGAGCACCGCCAAACCGATGACGAGCGTTAGCAGCACCCATCCCACAACCGCAATGGCCAGGGTCGAGAAGAGCCGCTGGTCCCGGCCACCGGCGATCAGCATGGCCGAGTACAGGGCCGGACGCCTATGCATGAACATCATCATCATCATGGGCTGAGAAAGCACGAAGACACCCAGACGCGCACCCACGTAGCCCAGGCCGATCGACAGAATCAGGGTAGCCAGCAGCATGGACCTCCATTGTGACATCCAGGCGGCGTAGGTCGTGTACAAGCTGCCCCACACGAAGCGCCAGGTGCTGAAAGGACCCTGCCGGTCCATGCGACGAAGAAACCACTCCTGGACCCACGGACGCGGATGGTCCTTGAGTCGCTCCCAGCGGCGCTCGCCCAGCTTCTCTTTATGCAAACGCCGGGCTTTCTCCGGAGTGAACGCCGTGCCGAAACCTATCCAGGATCGCAGGCAATGCTTGCGGGCCAGGTTCTCATCACCCAAGTGAAACCACATCGCGACGGCTGCAACAAGACCCAGCGTGGTGACCAGCCATGGTTCTGTGACAATAGCCCTCTCCAGCGGAACATGCACATCGAACCCCACGCCGAGCAAGATGGCAAATCCGGCAAACCCTATAAAAGCGATGGGATAGTCGAGACGGAACGCCGCCCACACTCCCGCCAGGTAGAAGATCAAACCGGCAAAGAAAGCCGAGCACAGTACGACAGGCACATAGCCGGCGGGAACACCTGGATAAAAGAGGAATACCGTGCCGCTGGTGAGGCTGCTTATGACCGCAATCGAGAAGATGAATTTCCTGACGACTTGCCGATGGCCCGGCAGACAAAAAGCGAACGGCTTGGTCAGTATCGCCATCTGCAGTACCGCCATGAGCACGCCGACGGCACCGGCCAGACCGACCAGCCCCATGAACTCGCCTTCCAGCACCGCCTTGATGGTCACCGGGGCAAAACCCCCGAGCAGGACATACACCAGCCACAGCCCCCGCCGCTGATACAGATGTCTGAGATTTGCTTTCAAGATGCTCATATCATATGTCCTGAAGATCTGTCTGCTTCTGGGGCAGGTGTTACGTTAATGGCGAAGGCGAACGGTCGCAAACGCAGGGTGACGTTCAGTGAGAAGCCTCGGCTTGTCGGCCTGTCGGCATTCGTTGAGGGAACAGGCTGCATTTCCTGCGGTGACGATGGAGGTTGCATGTTGTCACCATCGGTGGCGTGCTGAATCAGGTTGTTGCATTTGTCGGGTTCCATGTGATGGTCCTACCTCGCAAAGGATCGTCTCGTACAGATGCGGTGCGTGGCAAGAAGCAGCGCCATCCAACTGCACGCGGCAGCCGCCACCAGAAGCGGCACTCCGATCCACGCAAACCAGTATCTGACCGTCAAGATCAAGATGAATATGCAGAGTGCCAAGATGCGGACGATGGTCACATCCCGATATTTCGCAATCAGGCGCGCGGCCAATCCCAGCGGGACCAGCGCGAACGGCGCCGCCACAAACCCTACCGTCAGGAGGCCCCCAAACAGACGTGTGAGGCTGCCGAACGTTCCGGGGGCTATGAGCTGCAGAAGCGATGTGCAGACCGTGACGAATATCAGCAAGCAAGAGATGAACAGCGCCATCGCGACAGCGATGGAGATCATGGCCGTGAAGCGCTCCCGGCGTCCACGGGTCAGCAGCATCGTAGAGAAGACGGGAATCGGCATTTGAAACGTCGGCATCAACGACACAAGTACCACCACCTGAAGCAGGATGATGCCGGAGACTGCGGGGAACTTCAGGGAGAAGTTGTCCGTTCCTGCGGGACTCACCTTCCCAGCCATGAAGGCCAGGACCAAGGCGGCCGGCAGGCACATCAACAGGATCCGTTTCCACCACGACAACAATGCGGCGAAGGCAACATACAGATCGGCACAGATGTATCTGGCCGCACTGAAGGTGCTATAGGCGCCTATTCGGGCATAGAAGAACGTCTGCACCCACCGCGGGGTAAGGCTGGATGAGGCGGACACCGTGTGTCGGCTCGTTCGTCGGGCGGCTTGACCCAAGCCCGAGAAATGATTGGTCGGCCGGCCCGCATGCCTTCTGGCTAGCCGGTCGCCGCGCAAATACGTCCATGTCCCGCCGCATGTAATGATTCCGATGAATACAAAGAGCGCCGGCATGCGGAGGACCAGATCATCCACGGACTTCGCTGCGAATATGACCGGAAAGACGGGGAGGACGGCAAGGGCATAGGCGTGCCTCTCGCGCACCGTGCAGAAGAAAGCCGCGACCAGCAGATACCATGTCAGGCCAAACGAGAAGACAGCCGCCATGATGACCGGCACATTGTAAGATGAGAGGTCTCTGCGGACGACGATGAACAGCGACAGCACCAGATTGACCACCACGCCAAAGCCAAATATCAGACGGCGAGGTATGGGCCGGTGGCCGGGCAGGCAGTAGACAAAGGGACGGGACAGTATCTCCTGTTGCAGCAATCCGAATCCCAGGCCGGCCATCAGATTGCTCATTAGGAGGTGAAACCAGACGAGGGGGCTTCCCCTCTCCAGCACGTCGGCTAATGGCCATGTGAACACGGCAAAAGCCAAGTAGAACGCCCAGAAGGCCTGGCACTGATAGAGGTGTTTGAGATTTGCGATCGTGGTTCGCATGTTTCTCTTCCGATTAATGCGTACGTTCCATTGAGTTCTATCGAACGACGGCCTTGTAGATATCTTCCAACGGCAACGGCTGGATGTCGGCCTGGCAGTGGATGGCCTCGGCAGCCGCCTCGATCTGCTCGGGCGAGAGGTCCTGGACAGTCAACGTCGCCTGCGATTGGTTGCGGCGGCATTCGATCACGTTGGCGAAGTCCAGTTGCTCGGGCAAGGCGCCGCTGAGCGAGGTCAGGCGCACGCGCGTGTATTTCTCCCGCAGGTCGTCGAAGCTCGCGTCGGCGATGATCCGCCCCGCTTTCATAATCACCGCGTGGTCGATCACCTTCTCGACGTCGCTAAGGATGTGCGAGGAGATGACGATCGTACGGTCCTGTTCCTGGATGAATTGCAGGAGCAGATCGAGGAACTGGGCGCGGGCCAGCGGATCAAGGGCGGCGGCCGGCTCGTCGAGGATCAGCAACTCCGGCTCGAAGCAGATCGCCAGCAGGATCGCCAGCCGCTGCCGCTGGCCGGGTGAGAGCGACCCCACGCGGGCCTTCGGCGTAATCTCGTACTCGGCGACGTACCGCTGCTCCAGCTCCTTGTTCCAGGTGGGATAGTACACGCTGACGTAGCGGATCAGTTGCTGCGTCGTCATCCAGTCGAGCAACTCCCCTTCCTGGTGTACGTAGCCGATCCGCGCCAGCTCGGGCGGGCCCAGCTTGGCGGCCTGACAGCCGAGGGTCGAGCACGTGCCCGCGTCGGGCAGGTACAGACCGATGATATGGCGCAGCAGCGTACTCTTGCCGGCGCCGTTGGCGCCGAGCAGGCCGACGATCCGGCCCCGCTCGATGTCGAGATCGACTCCATCCAGGGCCTGGATGCCGCCGAAGTGTTTGCTCAGGCCGCGAATTTCTACGAGTGGACTATCGTTACTCATTTTTCTCACTCCTGACTTTGGAACCGTACTTGCGGAACAGGCGTTCGGTCAACTCGTGTACCTCGTCCGGCGCTATGTCAAACTGCACGGCGGTGGTGACCGCCTTGGTCAGTATCTGCTCCAGCAGTTGCGCCTTGGTGCGTCTCTTGTGGTCCTTGCGAACCCGAGCCACGAACAGCCCGACCCCACGGCGGCGTTCGAGCAGGCCCTCCATTTCGAGCAGGGTGTAGGTCTTGCTGATCGTCATGGGATTGACGTTGAGCTGGCCGGCCAGGTCGCGCACGGAGACAAGCTGCTCGCCTTCGGACAACTGCCCCGCCATGACCTGCCGGCGAATCTGGTCCATGACCTGCCGGTAAATCGGAACGCCGCTGTGATGGTCGATCTGTAAAAGCATGTTATCTCGGTTTTCCCAATTCCGTGCCTACTGTATTATTGCAGTAATACAGTATACGACGCTACCCAAGGCTTGTCATTACAGAAAATCCTCTTTTTTCATAATATTTTCGGCCCGCGGCGCCATCCGCGTCTGCTGACAGAGCCCTTTGGGAGGATCAGAATCGTGCGAAAGACCGTTTGTAGTGTGCCCGTAAGGGCATAGGGAAAAACGCCTTATACGAATTCGGGAAAATTCTGGCGCGTCTTGTCATCCTGAACGGAGCGTAGCGCCGTGAAGGATCTGGCCCGCGACCGAGAGGAACGTCTCGCGCGAGGGCCAGATCCTTCGGCTTCACCTCAGAGCTTGCCCTGAGCGAAGTCGAACGGGATGACAAGGGGGCTACCGCGCAAGGACTTTTCCCAATCCGTATTACGGCGTCACTACGAACGGAAAGGAAAAAGAAAAAGGGCCCGCGAAACACGCTCGCGGACCCCAGGATCGCTTCTTGGGACACAGCGTTGCGAGATCACCTGCGACTAGCGTTGCACCTCAGGTGCAGGCGGCGGTCCGTCCGGCCAGCAGGCATCTTCCGGATCAAGGTTACATTCGAGCCAATGCTGCAAGAAGATGTCCAGATCGGCCTGATCCACCTTGCAGTCGTGGTTGAAATCCATCTCCGGGTACTGGGTGCAGCTCACCCCACCTTCTGACTTGCTCGCCTCCGGCGTGCCACCATAAGCACCCAGATTGGCCCTCCCGCCGTTTGGATACGGCTCGTCCAAGAAAGGCGTGTCCGGATCGCCCCGATCCAGACAGGGACTGTCGATGGGGTCTTTCACCCAGGCCCGGGCCACAGGGTCCCAACGCCCCACCTTCGACATGAGATGGTAGTCCCCCTGACGCCAGAGTCCATCATTGCCCCAGTACCCATCGTCGATGAACCACGGAGGCTCTTGCATGTCATGTTCCCGTCCGCCCAGTTTACCGTCATATGCGCCTTGCCCGTTCCCCCAGAAGTCGTTGTAGCTGGAATCGGCACTCGCTATTTCGGAGAAGATTCCATACTCATGATTGTACGCAATGACGCAGTTGACGACGCTCAAGACGGCATTGTACCAGCAGTATATCCCATTATCCGAGTTGTTTGCGATCGTACAGTTTCTCACCGT
This sequence comes from uncultured Pirellulales bacterium, assembly GCA_964399325.1. Lineage (GTDB taxonomy): Bacteria > Planctomycetota > Phycisphaerae > Sedimentisphaerales > Anaerobacaceae > JAFGLV01. The sequence goes on along the minus strand of CAYNQP010000050.1, from coordinate 5,658 downwards.
TGCGGTGCCGGCGTATGTATTGATGCCGAATCCTTTATTCCCGGAGATCACGCAACTGTAGACCTGAGCGCGATCCGCACCTGACAGCATCAGGCCGTTGCCATTGCCAAAGACTTCGCAGTCCTTGACGGTCACGTTGTCGCCTGCCAGCCAGACGCCCCACTCGCCATTGTCGCTTATGGTGCAGTTGAAAATGTCACCACGGTGCGAGTCAATTCCGCGCTGCCCGTTTCCACTGATGGTGCAATTGCGAATCTCTCCCTGGCCCTGATATATCCCGCTGCTGCCCACTCCGAGGGACAGACCGTTGTGTGTTATCGTGCAGTCACGGATCTCTCCGGAGCACAGGCTTATCCCCCCGTCCTGGTTCCGGGTGATCGTACACGCGACGATCGTGGGGCTTCCGCCGCGGATGCCATCGAAGCCGCAACCCGTCACCGTGCAACGGATGATCTGTGGCTTCGCGTAATCCTGCAGCAGGTTGATCCCATCGGCGGCAGGGCTGCTGATCGTCAGACCCGCCAGCACGGAAAGCTCCGTTTCTCCACTTTGAAAGGACACCGCCGTACTTCCGGTTGGAGAGCTCTTGATCATCGTGGCGGCGACGGTATTCGGATCGTTCGGATCGAGGCTTCTGACGGTGATGGCTTTGCCGTGGAAATCGATGGCCTCCTCGTAGATGCCCGGGTGGACAATGACGACGTCGAAGTGCCTGGCACGGTCAATCGCCTCTTGGATGCTCGTGAAGGCCGTGGGATCGCCGGGATCCACATGGAACGTGGCGGCCGATGCTGGCGCCCCTGCGAGACCCACAATCAGAATGACAAGGGCCAAGTCCGCTCTCACTCGTGTTACCATGATCGAGACCTCCTCATGTGATGGTATTTGAGATTCTCCGGTCGTCTTTGACGAACCACGCTCTCCCACACCCGTATCGAGAGTCCCCCATGCCCGGAACGTTCGCAGGCGAGCGATCCACACAACGGGACTGTACACATATTCTATCTCTGCCTTCATGCCATTGCAATAGACAAGATACGTATTCCGGGCGGTTTGGATGACCAAGGACCCATCCCGGGAGATGGAGCGAACAGGCAGCAAATCCCCTTGACGAGATTCTGCCTGCTGCGGACAATCGTCATGGTTTTGAAGTCTCTGAAGGAGCCGAACCATGCAGCTACGAGCCTTGTGTGTGATCGTCGTTCTGTGCGGAGCCGCCGCCGGCGCGCGGGCGGAGGACTATCTGGATACGGCGCAGGGTGAGTTGCTGCCGGGCTCGACCGAGCCGGTGGGCCTATGGTGGGCGTCCTCCGGCTGGAAGATCGGCCGGGACAGGGCGCTGCCGCAACACCGGGGCGCAGCCGTCGTCATTCGGGCGGCGAAGAACGAGACCGAGGCGGCGCAGCTCGTCGTGCGACCGGCGAGGCCTTTGAAAGAGTTTCGCATCGGCATCGGACCGCTGGTCGGCCCCGACGGCGCGACGATACAGCCTCAAAACGTCGAAGCACTCCAGGTGCGTTATGTGAATGTCACACAGCCCACGGACAGCAGTGCCGTCGCGGGACATTGGCCTGATCCGCTGCCGCTACTGGCAGGGCCGCTCGATCTCGAAGCGGGCAAGAATCAACCGTTCTGGGTACGCGTGAATGTCCCGACCGATGCGCATGCCGGCTTGTACGAAGGCAAGATGACCCTCAACGCCGAAGGGTACAGCGCGGAGGTGACACTGAGTGTGGAAGTCTATGACTTCACCCTGCCCAACCGGATGACGTGTACGACGGCGTTCGGATTCAATCCGGGCAACGTCTTTCGCTATCACGGGCTGACGACGGACGAGCAGAAGCGCAAAGTTATCGAGAAATACTGGGCCAACTTCAGCGCGCACCATGTCTCGCCCTACAATCCCGCCCCGCTGGACGCGATTCGCGTGACGTGGCCCGACATCAAGCCGCCCGAGCGAAAATGGCAAGGCGGGCGTGAGGTCACCAATGAAAAGCACGACGGCGCGCGATCGCTGGTCGTATTCGACGACCTCAAGGACCTGAACGTCCAGGCCACGTACGCGCCGCTGGTGGCGATTCCAAAGGATGGTCTGCGATTGCGGTTCTGGTATCGCAGCGCCCTGCCGGGCCAGACCTTCCTCGTGTCGCTGAACTGCTTCGATGCGGCCGACAAGTGGATCTCGGGCGGCAATCGCGACATGGGGATCGAAGGCAATGGCCTGTGGCAAGAGTTCCAGCGCGTGGTCACACAATTCCCGCCCGGCGCCAAATCCGTGCAACTGCACCTGCGTGCAGCGCCCTGGACGGAGAGCGGTGAGCAGACGGGATTGGCCTGGTTCGACGACGTCTCGCTGACCGATGCCGCGACGGGCCGCGAGCTTGTCGAGGGCGGCGGATTCGAGCCGCCGGAACTGCCCGACGTGGACCGAGACAAGCTCCGGGTGAAGCTCGATTGGGCCGCGTGGGACCGAGCGATGGAGCGCGCAATCGGCCGGTATCACTTCAACTCATTCGGGCTGAGCATTCCCGGAATGGGCGGTGGCACGTTCCACGATCGCACAGAGCCTGAGTTGCTCGGCTTCACAGAAGACACGCCCCACTACCGGCTGCTCTTCGACAGCTACTGCACGCAGATCCAACAGCACTTGCGCGACAGAGGCTGGCTTGACGAGGCCTTTGTCTACTGGTTCGACGAACCCGATCCGAAAGACTACGCCTTCGTAATGAACGGCTTCGCCAAGCTCAAGGCCGCCGCCCCCGGCATCGGCCGCATGCTGACCGAGCAGGTCGAGCCCGGCCTGATCGGCGGACCCAACATCTGGTGCCCTATCTCGAACCAGTACCAAGACGGTCCGGCTCGGCAGCGGCGCGAGCACGGTGAGAAATTCTGGTGGTACGTCTGCACCGGCCCCAAAGCCCCCTACTGCACGCTGTTCATCGACCATCCGGGCACCGAGCTGCGCGTCTGGCTCTGGCAGACCTGGCAGCGCCGGATCAGCGGTGTCCTCGTCTGGGAAACGAACTACTGGACCAGCTCGGCGGCCTATCCCGACCGCGAGCGACCGCAGAACCCCTACGACGACCCGATGGGCTGGACCTCCGGCTACAGCACCCCCAAGGGCCGCAAGCTCCCCTGGGGCAACGGCGATGGGCGATTCATCTATCCCCCGCTCGCAGCCGCCGACGCTCACCCAAGCGGCCCCGTCCTCGCCGGCCCGGTCGACAGCATCCGCTGGGAGATGCTCCGCGACGGCATCGAAGACTACGAATACCTGGCCATGCTGCAAAGGCTGATCGCAGCCAAGCGTGACAGGTTGACAGCGGACCAGCGCACCCACTACGCCACTCTGCTCGAAGTCCCGCCCGAGATCACCGCAGACATGACTGCCTTCACCAAGACTCCCGCCCCCATAGAAGCCCACCGCGACCGCGTCGCCCGCGCCATCGTCGAGATGAGCGAGCTCCCGTAGCCGAGGACACGGGGGGCAAGGATTCTTCTTGAAGGAATCGCCTGAATAAATATACTCTGGGAGCGTCTACGTTGATAGGCGTGTAGCTTGCAGGGGCGGCAGAGACCCCTGGAAGGGCGCCGAACGAGCGGATATTCCTATGTCCCAGATATGTGACACAACCATATTGCCAACCCGCCGGTGGCCCGCGCCGGTGGCGGGGGTCGCTGCACAGAGGCACGAGGTCACGTATCACGCGGCTATCCTGTCGATGTGTGCCGCGGCCCTGGCCTTGTCCTTCGTGCTGAAACCCGACGCGGAGGCATTGTCCCTGTGGGGCTACCGGTGGCCCCTGCACTGCTGGCTGCACGATGCGTTCGGCGTCAAGTGCGCCCTGTGCGGACTGTCCCGGTCGTTTTGCAGCCTGGCGCACGGGGATCTCGCCGCCGGCCTGGAATTCCACCGGCTCGGCCCGGTCGTCTTCGCCCTGTTCTGTCTGCAAGTTCCCTATCGCATCTACGCCCTCGCCATCAGCCCCAGGCGCATCGGCGTAAGACTGACCAAGCTCCACGTCACGCTGGTTCTGCTCGTCGGTGTCGCTGTCTTCGCCAACTGGCTGCTGTATTTGGGAGAATTGATCGGATGAGCCCACAGGAATCCATCATCAGCGTGGTTGAGCCCATCAGCCCGGCCATCGAGAGAGTCAAGACGGTGCTGTTTCGCCCGTTCGATCTGGGCCGGTGGTTCATCATCGGCTTCTGCGCCTGGCTGGCCGGCCTCGAGCGCCTGCTCGGTGGAGACGGTGGCGGCCGGTCAAGAGTTCGATTCGAACGGGTTCCAACCAGCATCGACGATGTCCGTCACCAATTCGACCTCGCCAGAGAGTTCTTCATGGGCCATCCTTGGGTCCTTCCCACCGTTGTCATTGGGCTGGTGCTGGGGATTGGGCTCGCGTTGCTCATCACCTGGCTGAGCAGCCGGGGCCGGTTCATGTTCCTCTACTGCGTCGCGCAGAACAAGGCAGAGGTCAAGAACCCCTGGCATCAGTTCCGCAAGCACGCCAACAGCCTGTTTGCCTTCCGAATCGTCGTGGGGCTCCTCGGCGTTCTGGCCGCCGCTGCGTTTGTCATCCCGGCGTTCGTGACGGTCATCGTGCTGCAAGTCGCCGTGGGCTCCTCAGCCCTGTCCATTCTGGGCATCGTGGCCTATGTCCTTTCGTTCGTCGCCGTGATGATCCTGTTCGGCATTGTCGGCAAGTTCACCAAGGATTTCGTCGTGCCAATCATGTATCTGCACGGCATGGGCTGCCGGCAGGCATGGGCCATGCTGCTCGACCTGATCGCGGTCAACAAGATGCGTCTCTTCCTGTATCTCCTCTTCCATATCCTCATCGGCCTGGCCATCGCGACCATTGTGTTCGGGCTCGCCTGTTTCACCTGCGGCTGCGCGTGCTGCTGCTTCGCTCTGCCTTATATCGGCACGGTGGCTTTGCTGCCTCTTCTCGTATTCCTGCGTACATATTCGCTCTATTACCTGGCGCAATACGGACCCGAGTTGAATGTGTTCCTCCCCGCATCCCCTCCGGCCCCGGAGGCAATGGTCTGAACCATGTAGGGGGGGTTCTCGACCCACGCGTGGGTCTGCCGCACTGGATCTGTCCTTATCTCGTGCGAGCGCTGAAGTCTTCGGCGCGGACGCCGCGATAGAGAGTCACTGTGTACTCGAAGGTCTTCGTCGAGCGCGGCGGCAGTTCGAGGGTGAACTTGACCGTGTCGAGGTCTACCTTGTCGTACTCGTCGATAGAGCCGCGACTGATGTCCCAGGCGGGCGTATCGAAGTTACGCGTGATCTCGATCTTGACGGCCGTGTCGCGCGTATTGCGGGCCTCGACCTTGAATGTCTGGATGTCGTCCCAGCCGGCAACATCGCGATCTCTGTCGAAGCGGTAGTTGTCGGTCCTGTATTCCATCAACGTCGGCTCGACGACCACGTCCTGCACCGAGCCAAGGTTCAACTCCACTTCCTCGTTGACGGGGATGTACTTGAATGACGACTGCCCTTCGTACGACAGATGCTTTTGCTCGTCCACACCCCGGTAGACCTTGATGGTCCCGTCCGGAATGGGGGTCTGGCCCAGCTTGTGCTCTTCATCGTTCTTGAAGCTCAAGAAGCGAATCACGCTGGGACCGTAGCGCTCCTCTTCGTAC
>CAYNQP010000049.1:0-12731 GCA_964399325.1 uncultured Pirellulales bacterium | reverse complement strand
AGTTGGGCGAGCTGGTGTTTGCCGAATTGCCCCAGGTGGGCAAAGCGTTCGCCGCCCACAAGGAGATCGCGGTGGTCGAGAGTTCCAAGGCCGCCGGCGACGTCTACAGTCCGGTTACGGGCGAGGTCACGAAAGCCAATTCCGAACTGGGCGCCAAACCCGAGCTGATCAACGAGGACTGCTACGGCGCCGGGTGGATCTGCAAGGTGAAGATCACCGACAAGAGGTCACTCGACGATCTCATGGATGCCAGGCAATACGAGGAATATCTGAAGACGCTATAGGTCCGATCTGTCCTGTCTGTCCTGTTTCGACCTATCGATCGCGTTCGGAGCCAAGGAAATGCCGTTCATACCACATACGCTGCCTCAGCAGCGGGAAATGCTCAAGAAGATCGGTCTGACGATGGAAGGCCTTTTCAGCGATATTCCCGCGGCGCTGATGGCCAAGTCGTTCCACCTGCCGCATGGGCTCAGCGAGATGGACGTTCGCAACCGCCTGGCCGATCTGGCGGGCAAGAACTCCGTCGACCTGACGTTGTTTCTGGGGGGCGGGTTCTACGACCATTTCATCCCGTCGGCGGTGTACGCGATTATCTCACGCAGTGAGTTCTACACGGCCTACACGCCGTACCAGCCCGAGCTGTCGCAGGGGACATTGCAGGCGATCTACGAGTATCAGTCGGCTGTTTGTCGCCTCACGGAGATGGAGGTGGCTAACGCGTCGCTCTATGACGGCGGCACCGCCATGTATGAGGCCATGATGATGGCCCTGCGCATTACGGGGCGCAACAAGATCATTATCGATGACAGTGTCAACCCGATCTATCGTGTGATGATCGATTCGTACACGCGGAACCTCCAGATCGACCTCGAAGAGACGCATTGTGCCAATGGGCTGGCCAATCGCGCCGAGATACTCGACAAGCTCGACGACGAGACCGGGGCCGTGATCGTGCAGAACCCGAACTTCTTCGGATGTATCGACGACTTCAGTGACATCGCCGAGGCGGCCCACAAGGCCGGGGCACTGCTACTGGTTTCGTGTTATCCGATTTCTCTGGGAGTGTTGAAAACCCCCGGCGCGATGGGCGCCGACATCGTCACGGGCGAGGGGCAGAGTCTGGGGATGCCCATGTCTTTCGGCGGGCCGTACCTGGGCTTCATGGCCACGCGCAAGGACTACGTGCGGAAGATGCCCGGTCGCGTCGTCGGCCAGACCACGGATCGCCAGAACCGCCGGGCCTTTGTGCTGACCCTTCAGGCTCGCGAGCAGCACATCCGCCGCGACAAGGCGACCTCCAACATCTGCTCGAACGAGGCTTTGTGTGCCCTGACGGCGCTGGTCTACTTGTCGCTTTTGGGCAAGGACGGCCTCAAGGAAACCGCCCAGCGCTGTGCCGACAAGGCCAGCTACGCCTACCAACGCCTCACCGCGATTCCCGGGGTCGAGCCGCACTTCAAGGCCAAGTGGTTCTTCAACGAGTTTGTTCTGGACCTGCCCTGCGAGGCGGCGGACGTCATCGCCAGACTGATCGAAAAGGGCTTCGCGGCCGGTTTTCCGCTAAGCCGCTACTACGACGGAATGGAAAACTCTATACTGATCTGCGTCACCGAGAAGCGGACGAAACAGCAGATCGGCATGCTGGCCGAGGCCCTGGAGAGTGTGCTTTAGATAGGTCATATATGACCTATAGGACCTATGCAGCGGCAAGTTTCGCTTGCCGCGGGTTTTCTGGAGAGTGTCATGAGACTCTTGTTTGAAAAGAGCGTGCCCGGCCGCAAGGGCGTCTGGCCCGGGCCGAGCGACGTGCCGACGACGATTAACATTGAGAATACCCTGCTGCGCGATCGCTGTGCCGACCTGCCCGAGCTGAGCGAGCTGGACGTCGTGCGTCACTTTACCGAATTGTCCCGGCGGAACTTCGGCGTCGATACGAACTTCTACCCGCTCGGGTCCTGCACGATGAAGTACAACCCCAAGGTGGCCGAACGCATCGCCACCTATCCGGGCTTTGCCCACCTGCATCCCTTGCTGCCGCAGTTGCGGATGGGCGGCATGCTGACCCAAGGTGCGCTCGGCGTCCTCTATGAGATGGACCTGCTCTTGCGCGAGATCACGGGGATGACGGGCTTCACGATGCTACCAATGGCCGGCGAGAATGGCGAACTGACCGGTATGATGATCATGGCCGCTTACCATCGTGACAAGGGCAATAAGAAGACCATCGTACTGGCTCCCGACAGCGCGCACGGCACCAATCCCGCCAGCGCCGCGATTGCGGGCTACCGGGTCGTCACGGTCCCCAGCGACGCCGACGGTGTGATGGACGCGAAAGCCCTTAAGAACCAATTGAACGATGACGTCGCCGGCGTCATGCTGACCTGCCCCAATACGCTGGGGCTCTTCAATCCGCACATCAAGGAGATATGCGATCTGGTCCACAGCGTCGACGGCCTGGCCTATTACGACGGGGCCAACCTCAATGCCATCGTCGGCAAGGCCCGACCGGGCGACTTCGGCTTCGACATTGTGCACGTGAACCTGCACAAGACCTTCGCGACCCCCCACGGCGGGGGCGGTCCCGGGTCCGGCCCGGTCGGTGTCAAGGACAAGCTCGTGCCGTTCCTGCCGGTCTCGATCGTCGTCAAACGCGACGACGGGACCTACGCCCTCGAGTACGACCGGCCCAAGTCCATTGGCTATGTCGCGCCGTTCTACGGCAACTTCGGCATCGTCTTGCGGGCCTATATCTATATCCTCATGCTCGGCAAGGAAGGCCTGGCTCGCGTGGCCGAGAACGCCGTGCTCAACGCCAACTACGTCCGCTGCAAGCTCGCCGGCCATTACACCCCGGCCGTCGACCGCGTCTGCAAGCACGAGTGCGTCTTTAGTACGACCGAGAAGATGGCCGCCAACGGCGTCCACGCCATCGACATCGCCAAGGCCCTGATCGACCGAGGCTTCCATCCGCCGACCGTGTACTTCCCGACGATCGTCAAGGAGGCCTTGATGATCGAGCCGACCGAGACCGAGAGCAAGGAGACCCTCGACGCGTTCATCGCCGCGATGATCGAAATCGCCGAGCTGGCGGAGAAGAACCCGGAGGAATTGAAGGCCGCCCCGACGACCACCCCAGTCAACCGCCCCAACGAAACCGTCGCCGCCAAAAACCTCAACATCGCTTGCTTGTGATCCAGGCCCTAACGGGCTGGCAAGGGCGAACGTGGTTCTGGCAAGGGCCGATGACTCCGTCGCACATGACTACCACATACATATCGGTGACGCCTGGACCTCGATATCCTTGATCTGGCCCTGCTCGACAATGGGTGTAAGACGCCACCGGTAGTTGTTGCCTGTCACTTTGAAAGTCTCCTCGTGGATTGTGACTCGATGGAACGAGTTGCCAGAACCGGTGGCGTCTTTCTTGAGATTCTCCACCTCGTACTTGACGAAGACAGCCAGCGCCGCCTTTGCCACGGCGTCCTTCATCTGCTCCTGTGATTTACCTGGGCATTCTCTCTCGGCGTCTTTGACCGCCTGCATCAGTTCAGCGAGAGTCGAAGAAGAATCAGGCGCGGAAGCTGGATTGCGAGAACTCAATAGGATCCTATTCGGATCTACTCCCGACTCCATCTGCGTGAGTTGGCCGATGATCTGGTGATATCTGTCGAGCGTGTGCTTGTTCACGGGTGGTATGAGCTTCTCGATCTGCGAGAGCGTGACCGTGGCGGCGTCAATATCCTTGGCGAGTACCTGCGACGTGAAGACCAGCGAGAGACCGGTGGCAGGGGGTTCGAGGTCTCTGGCCCATTGCGCGGCCTCGGTGTAACGCTTGGCGAAGAAGCTGGCCTGGTAGAGTGCCGCGAGCACCATCTGCCGATACGGCTGTGATATGTTCTGTTGCTCAAGCTCTTGGGTCAGGAAGGCGAAACGCTCGGCCGCGGGTGGATCCATTTCCTTCAGGTCGCGCGGAAGGCGACTGAGAAGGCCAAAGACCATTAGCATCTTCTTGTCGCTATCACGCTCGGCCAGTGTCGCAAACGTGGTTTTGAAGATGTCCGCCCAGACCTCGCCATCTCGCTTGTCCGTGAGCTTGGCGTTGAATAGCAAGAAGTACGCAGGAGTGAACTCAAAGCCTCTGGCCTTCCGGATCGTCTGCCAGTCCAGTACGGCCCTGACGAAACTCGGATTGCCCTTGGTCAAATCCAGCCAGGCGTAGGCTGCTGGAGTGCCGAGGTTCTTGTGTTGCAGGTAGGCGATCAGGTTAGCGCTTGTGAGAATCTCCTCTGGCACGAGCCGAACGCCTCGCTCCTTTAGAAACGCCAGCATCTCCTCGTCGTTGATCTGGTCGATCAGACCGGCGGTCACGGCCGACATCTCATAGCTGGGGAACTCTCGCTTCCAGAAGTCCGCGTACGTCGCGAGGAAGGCGGACTTGAATGGAGTGAAGCTCTGCCCTATGGCCTTCCTTACCGACTCGCTCACGGCCCAGGCGGAGGAGGGCACGCCCTCCAAGATGGGGTCGGTTCTGGACAGTTCCGTCCATGTTTCTACCGGCGCCCCGGGCGAGGCAAGATAGAACTTGCCGCCGGTCCGAAGCACCACATACAGTCTCAGTTTGCCGTATGGTTTGCCGGTCATCGCTGGAATTCCGGCATACACGATGTTGCCTGTTGTGAAGAGGAGGCTCCGATTCCTGACTACCGCCGGGACGCGGTACCCTCTGAATTCAGCGAAGAAGCTCCCGGCGTCAGACTTACCGATCCTCAGGAACGGCGTCTGTTCGTTTTCCGTCTTCCTATAGTCTCCAAGATAATCGTTGGGGTCTGCGACGTCCGGCAGTGCTCCCAAAGTGCCTTTCGTGAGAGGATTCACGATGATGTTGAAATGCGCCGACATGTAGTCCTGCCAGAGCGCCCGGATGAACGTCTTGCTGGCCTCGTTCCACGTGTTCTCGGCGAGTTGTCTGCTGATCTTGGCGTCAAGCTCGGCAAAATCCTCCTGCGGCTGCCCAGTGAGCCTGCTCCCGCCCCAGACCACCAGCACCAGTGTCAATATGAGACGACCTGCGTTCGCCACTTTGGTCTCCTTTCCGCATTGTCTCCAATACGCACATCTCCTTCGCCTACCACAATTATCATAGCGTCACCGGCGGGGCGGGTCAAGATATACCGAAGGCTGCTGCCGTTCACGGCGGCGCCGGTGCGAGGTGTTGTCAGGGCTCGTTCTGAGTTGTGGCCGGGGGCCGGTTATCAGGTTTCCAGGAACGCGAGGGCCTCTTCGACGGAGGCGTCTTCGTGGACCATTTGGCTTAGGGCACGGACCATTTTTTCAGGGGTCTTGTGCTGCCAGGCGTTGCGGCCGATGGAGATGCCGGCGGCGCCGGCCTTCAGCGCGCCTTCAACCATGCGGAAGATCTCCTCGTTGCTGCCCATCTTGGCTCCGCCGGCGATGACGACGGGGATCGGACAGCCCTGGACGACCTCGGCGAAGCTCTCGGGGCTGCCGGTGTAGACGACCTTAACGATGTCGGCCCCGAGCTCGGCCCCGACGCGGGCGGCCAGTTTGGTGTTGTTCAGATCGTACTCGTTCTTGACCTTCGGGCCGCGGGTGTAAACCATCGCCACCAGCGGCATTTGCCAGAGCGTGCAACGCTCGCTGACCCGGCCGAACTGACGCAGCATTTCACCCTCGGTCTCGGCGCCGAGATTGACGTGGATCGAGACGGCGTCGGCACCCAGTTTGATCGCCTCTTCCACCTCGCAGACCAGTTCCTTGGCGTTGGGGTCGGGGCTCAGCATGGTGCCGGCCGAGAGGTGCACGATCAGGCCGACGTCCTGGCCCTGACCGCGATGCCCGGCCCGGACGATGCCCTTGTGCATGAGGATGGCGTTGGCTCCGCCGCGCACGACGCGGCCGATGGTCGTCCGCATGTCCTCCAGCCCCTCGATGGGCCCCACCGTGACGCCGTGGTCCATCGGGACGATGACGGACTTCTGGGAATTGCGGTTGATGATTCTCTCCAGTCGTATGGCCTTGCCGATCATGGCTCAACCTCCAAAAAAGCATGAGTTTCGCGTCCCAATGTACTTCGGCCCCCCATGCAAGGCAAGAGAAAAAACGCCTCCGCGTCTCTGCATGAGAAAGCATCAAACATGTGATTGCGTTCTGAATAGGTCGATGTGAGACATCCGGCATCGCACACGACGGCCTTGACCGGCCCGCAGCCCTGGGCTATGCTTATCATACTGAGGCAATCAGATGCGGATACTGGAACGTGCCCGAGGTCCGGCAGACGACCTCTGAAGGAGTATTATGCGGAAGCCACATAAGATGCCTGACAAGAGAGCAAATCGTCGTCAGTGTCTTTCCAGAAAGCCGGTTAGACCTGGAGGAAACTCGCGTGTTATATGGCCAGTAAGGTAACCCGGTGTCCTTATATGGAAACCATGTGATCAGTGGTAATGAGCTTTCGTTCTGCAGGAAGGAAAGGATGGATCAATGATTACCCGAACAGCCTTTGACCTCGACTGCAATCCTGTAATTCCGGAATGTGGGTTTGCCTGTCCAAAATGCATACAGGAAATTGAGACCACACTTACTGGCAAAGATGGTGTCAGCAAGGTTTACATGGAGGGAGAGGCGGAAGAAGGGAAACTCATCGTAGAACATGATCCGGCTATCGTGACCGTGGATCAACTAATAGAAGCTTTCAAAATGATGCCTTCATTCTATGAAGGCTTCTTCATTCCAACTGTGATCACAGCATAACATTGCTGCCTCAAGGGACTGCGCGCCTCGGCCCCCGAGCAGCGCGTTATTGTGTCATGGTGTAAAGGAAGAACACAGATGACTGCAGAGCTATGGGGAGTAGTCGTTGGCGGTATTATAGGTGTCGTAGGCACGCTATCTACCACTCTTCTTACGACAACATTGTCAAGTCGCAGACGTGCCAAGGCAATTCAGGCCATAGCTAAAGGTGAAATCGTGGCTATCAAGGAGAAGGCTGAGCGATTCATTCATGGTCAGAGTTCGGCAGCCGGTTTGGGTGCGTCAACGCCCATGCTTACGTCCATCGCCTCAGAACTGGGCTTTCTTTCTGAAGATCAGGCCGTTGCCCTCAGGCGCGCGGTTACCCTTGATATGGAAATGAGAAAGGAAGAGAGCAAAGAGAAAGCAGAGCTTGCGGTTAGAGCATGTGAGGATGCCCTAACCATCCTTTCACGAAAATGACAAGTAGCGGCTGCTCAGGATGGCGCAAACACCGCCGCCCAGAGCCGCCGCGCTGGATGCGGAGATCAAATGGTGAAACCGAAGAGCGAGTGGCAGACGGAGGAATTGGCGACCGCTTTTCTTGAGGGCGTCCGCGGGGCGATACCCTGTGCCGACGTGCAACTGGTCGTCATCGGCAAGATTGTCCAACTCTGGTGCGACCATCCCACGCGCATCCTCGATCTGGGATGTGGCAATGGCATCCTCGGTCGCTTTCTTCTCAAGATGTTTCCTTCGGCACGCGGCGTGTTCGTGGATTTCTCGGACCCGATGCTCGATGCAGCGCGCGAGAACGTCGGCGGGATGCCGCAGGCGAGCGTCACAAAAGCTGACTTCGTGACGCCGCAATGGGTCGATGCCGTTGCACCGGACCGTCCGTTCGACATTGTCATTTCCGGCTATGCGATTCACCATCAGCCGGATGAGCGAAAGAAGGTGCTCTACGCCGAGATCTACGATCTCCTTGCACCGGGAGGCATCTTCCTGAACCTGGAACAGGTCGCCCCCGCCACCGCGGCTGGAGGGCAGTTGTCTGACGAGTTCTTCGTGGACCACCTGTATCGATTCCGCGCCAAGTCCGATCCTGATGCGAGTAGGGCGGCCATTGCCGATGCTTACTACCGCCGGTCGGACAAGAAGGAGAATATCCTGGCAGCGGTCGAGGAGCAATGCTCGTGGCTTCGTGACCTTGGGTTCCAGGACGTCGATTGTTTCTTCAAGGTTTTTGAACTGGCCCTGTTTGGCGGAAGACGGACATCGAACAAGCCGAAGCAGGCGACGCCTTGTAGTGCGCCTGATCCGAAGCGTTCACCTATCGAGAACCAAGAATGAATATTCGCAGCTACCAACCTGAAGATAGAGACGCGGTCATCCGGCTTTGGCGGGAGTGCGGCTTGGTGGCCCCTCAGAACGATTCGGCGAAGGACATTGCCCGCAAGTTGAAGGTCAATCCGGAGTGGTTCCTCGTGGGCGAGCTGGAGGGCGAGATCATCGCGAGCTGCATAGCCGGTTATGAGGGGCATCGTGGATGGATCAATTACCTGGCGGTCTCGCCCGCATACCAGCGGCGGGGTCTTGCCCGGCAGATGATGGACGAGACTGAAAGGCTGCTGAGAGCGGCCGGCTGCCCGAAGATCAATCTTCAGATCCGGTCCTCGAACACGGAGGTCATCGCGTTCTACAAGTCGATAGGATTCGAAATCGATGATGTCGTCAGCATGGGAAAGCGGCTGGAAGCAGACGCACGAAATACACTCTCGTGAGAGGCCTGGCGATGACAGAATCATTATTCGGCCGGACAGCCATCGTGACGGGAACGGTCCTCCCATACCTGTCTCGTTGACGATGGGGTTGTCGAACAATCCCATACAGGCGGCGCCGACCGGCGCCTCGAGCCAGCGACACACACCGGTACCCTATTCGAGACCCTCAAGAAGGCGTTCGTAGAACTCGGCGTATTTGTCCTTGTCCGGCGTGGCGCGATAAGCAATCGCGGCGCGCGGGTGCTCGTTCAGCATCCCGGTCAGCATGTAGGGCAGAATGTAGCCCCACTCGATCTCCTGCCGCATGGGCACCATGTAATCCTGGATGAACTTGAGGATCGGGGTCAGATTGAACTTCGGGTTCTTCAGGAAACCGACCAGCAATTCGAGGCAGCAGTTGCCCGGGCCGCGACCGATCCCGAACAGCGAGCCATCGACGTAGTTGGCGTTATGGATGATGCCCTCGATGGTGTTCGAGAAGGCGAGCTGCTGGTTGTTGTGAGCATGGATGCCGATTTCCTTGCCGGGTACGTGCTCGCGGTAGAGCTTGACGAGGTACTCGATCTGCTCGCAGTACAGGGCGCCGAAACTGTCCACCACCACGATGACATCCGCGTTGGTCTTGGCCAACTGGTCGAGCGCCTCGATCAGGGCAAACTCGTTCTCTTTCGATACGGCCATGATATTGACGCTGACTTCGTACCCGAGGCCCTTGACCCTGTTGGCTAGGTCGATGGCCTTGTCGATGTCCTTGACATAGGTGGCGACCCGAATCAGATCGACCGGACTCTCGTCGGCCGGGGCGAACGCCTGCTCCTTGACGCGGTGGGCATCGACCATGATGCTGATCTTCAGATTGGATTCGATGCCGTCGATGATCTCGCGGATCTTGTCATCGTCGCAGTATTTCCAGGCGCCGTATTCGTGAGTGGGGCATAGCTCCTTGCTGCTGCGGTAGCCGAATTCCATGTAGTCGATGCCGCTCTTGGATAGGGCCCTGTAGGCCTCGCGGACGAACTCGTCCGTGAAGTAATGGTTGTTGATCAAGCCGCCGTCTCGAATCGTGCAGTCCAATACTTTGATCTGTTCTCTGTACATGGGTCACTTTCTTATTGATTAAGGATTATTGATGAGTAATGATTCGTTGCGCTCGCGATGGTGCGTGGCTGCGAACTATCAGTCATCCGTTCATCGGATTTCTTTCAGTACCCTCTCGACCACCTCGCGGCTCACATCCACCGCGTACTGACCTTCCGGGTGGTGGACTTGGCCGAGTCGCGTAATTAACACGAATGTCGGCCACTTATCAACTGCTTTCTTGTCGTGTTTCAGGATGTCGATCAATTTGTTTTCGTCCAGACCGGCGGGCAGCTTTACCGGAACGCCCAGTCTTTCGAGAACCATCCGGATGCGATCGAGCCGGCCCGGCTCGGAGAGCCCCATCTCGGCCTCGATCAGGCCGGCGGCGACGATTCCGATGGCTACGGCTTCGCCATGGAGTAACTCGTAGTTGCTTGCAGATTCCACGGCATGTCCGATAGTGTGGCCATAGTTGAGCATCCGCCGCTCGTTCCGCTCGTGCGGATCGATCTCGACGACGCGGCCCTTGATCGTGCAGTTGTACCGGGCGACGGTCGCCATGATGTCCGGATTGCGTTCGAGGATGGCGTCGAGATGGTCTTCCAGGAAGTCAAAGTATTCGCCGTCGGCAATCAGCGCGTGCTTGATCGACTCGACCAGGCCCGCTCGGTACTGCCGCTCGTCCAGCGTATCGAGCGTGGTCACGTCGATGTATACCGCTGCCGGGTGCCAGAAGGCCCCGAAGGCGTTCTTGCTGACACTGGAATCCACACCCGTCTTGCCCCCAACGGCGGAATCGGCCTGGGCCAGCGTCGTGGTGGGAATCTGCACGACCGGGACGCCCCGTTTGAAGATGGCCGCCGCGAAGCCGGCGATGTCGCCGACCGTGCCGCCCCCCAGGGCGACCACGACCGTATCACGGCCGAGGTAGGCCTTTTCCATCGTTTCGATGATTGCCACGGCGGTTGTGATGTTCTTTGACGACTCGCCCGCGGGCGCTATGACGAAGTGAGGAACCTTCCTGTCCGCCAGCAGGGCGTCCAGGTGGCCGGCCGCAACCACCTTCTCGTCGGTTACGACAAAGGCTCTGTGCGTGTGGAACGAGGCCTTGATTCGCGGCCAAAGTGACGGCAGAAGGTCCGTCCCGATCGCTATCTTGTAGCTTCGTTCGCCCACATTGGGCACTCTGATTTCAAGTTCGTGCATCATTTGATTCAACCGAAACCTACCTGCGGACTCAACACTCCCCTCATCCTTCCACAATGGCAAACCAGCAAGATAGCATTTCCGCGACTCGAAAGCAACCATAAATCCGGGTTCTGCGGGCTCTCGCCCCTTGCTTTCAAAGGCCGGCCTGCTATATGTTGGGCCCATTATGACGTATTTGACGGTTCCTATATCGGCCAAGAATCCGGTCCAGGCCAGCGAGCAGGCCATCCGTGCGATTGCCGGCGGCGCCGAGATGCTCGAGTTGCGGACGGACTACCTGGAGAATCTCACGGCGGAAATGGTCGCGAGCTTGCTGGCCGAGGTCCGGGTGGCCGGACCGTCCGTTCCGGCGATTGTCACCTGCCGCGACAAGCACGAGGGCGGCGTGATCGACTATCCGGAGTCTTTGCGGATCGAAGTGCTGGTGACCGCCGTGGAGGCGGGGGCGCAGTTCATCGACGTCGAGTTCGCCAATTTCGTGAAACCGCACGTGCGGCAAGCGATTGAAGCGGCTCTTGCGAGGGCCTCGGTGTGCAGGCTTATTCTGTCGGCTCACGACTTCACCGGCCCGTTCGAGAACATTCGAAGCCTGTACCGCGACATCCGTGCGACTTGGCCGCGGGCCATCCCGAAGCTTGTCTACACGGCCCGTCACATCAACGATTGCTTTGCAGGCTTCGATCTGCTGCACGAGGCGGAGAGCGACTGCATCGTGTTGTGCATGGGACCGGCGGGGATCATCGGTCGTCTTCTGGCCGGCAAACTCGGCGGCTTGGTGACGTTTGCCAGTCTCGATGAGGCCAGCGGCACCGCGCCGGGGCAGGTGACCATCGGGCAGTTCAAGGGGCTCTACCGCTACGACGCCATCGACGCCGAAACGGAGCTATTCGGCGTCATCGCCGACCCTGTGGGCCACTCGCTCAGCCCGGCCATCCATAACGCCTGCTTCGCCGAGATGAAGATGAACCGGCTCTACCTGCCTTTGCTGGTCCAGGGCGGCCGGGACGAGTTGTTCGCCTTTTTCGACCATATCCTGGAGCGGCCCTGGCTGGACTTGCGAGGTTTCAGCATTACGATTCCGCACAAGCACAGTGCTCTGGAATATGTCCGTGCCCAGGGTGGCTTCGTCGAGCCGCTCGCCGAGAAGATTGGCGCCGCCAACACGCTGCTTATCGAGCGACGAGCGACAAGCGACGAGCAACGTCTCTCCACCTACAACACGGATTACGCCGGCGCGCTCGACGCGATCACCAAGGGGATGGGGATCACGCGGAGCCAATTCCGTGACATGCCGGTAGCGGTAGTGGGGGCGGGCGGCGTCTCGCGCGCCATCGTCGCGGGCCTGACCGACGCCGGCGCGAACGTGACGATCTACAACCGCACCGTCGAGCGGGCCGAGCAACTCGCCGCCGACTTCCGCTGCGCCTGGGCCGGCCTCGACGCACTGCCTAACCTTGCCGCCAAGCTCGTCGTCAACTGCACCAGCATCGGCATGTCTCCGAAGATTGATGCCAGCCCGGTCCCGCCGGAGGTGCTCAAACCCGACATGGCCGTCTTCGACACCGTCTACAACCCCGCCGAGACCCTCCTGCTCAAACAAGCCCAAGCCGCCGGCGCCAAGACCATCGACGGCATCGCCATGTTCGTCAACCAAGCCATGGCCCAATTCAAGCTCTTCACCGGCCAAACCCCCGACGCCGACCTCATGCGAAGGGTCGTATTGGACAGCCTACGATGACGGCGACACCAAAACAAATCGTCATCGACAAAGACGCGTTCATCGGGATCAATTTGGACTCACTATGTGAGTTTGCCAAGAGCCATTTTCTGCTTGTCTGCGACGCCCTATTGTACGAATGCGCGACCGCTATCAGACAGAAGCCGGCGGCGCTGCTCGACAAGTGT
>CAYNQP010000048.1:0-12843 GCA_964399325.1 uncultured Pirellulales bacterium | reverse complement strand
GGGCGGGAAGCGCTCGACCGGGCGAGGATCGAGCCGCTGGAACTGCAGGCCAAGCTTCTGCGTCTCCTTCAGGAGCGGACCTTCCGCAAGGTGGGCGGCATCAAAGACGTTGCCTGCACGGCGACAATCATCGCGTCCAGCAATCGTTATCTGAAGAAAGAAATCGAGGAGAAGCGCTTCCGGCAGGACCTCTATTATCGTCTGAACATCTGCCCGATCACGATGGCCCCACTGAGAGCACCGGATCGCAGAGAAGACATCGGTCGTCTGGCCGAGCACTTCCTCAGGACCTCCAACATCTGCCCGGCCCCACGAAGTCGAGCCATGTCTATCACGAAGCTGGCGCTGGAGGCCCTGCGAAAGCATGACTGGCCCGGCAACGTTCGCGAGCTACGCAACGTGCTTGAGCGCGCCATCCTTCTGGAGACAACGGACAAAATCGGCCTTAGCAGTATTGTGATCGAGCTTCCCGACGGCGAAGATCACTTCGGCGGTCTTCACCATGCGCGAGCCAGAGACTTCTCCTTGGAGAAGGCCGAGCGCGAACTCATCGCCCACGCTCTGCACGAAACGGGCTGGCAAAAGACCCAGGCCGCGGCCCTGCTCGGCATCACCCGCGCCACGCTCTATGCCAAGGTCAAGCAATACAATATCCAGAAGCAGACGCCGCATCAGGTCCGGGAGTACGTACCGGCATCGCCGGTGTCTGCCCCTGAATCCGTCACGGTACAATAGCCAATACTCCTCTGTCACGTCTCACACAGCCGCGCGGTGGAGACGCGGGATTCCACAGCACGTCATGCCAGATATCGGAACCGGGGTTGTCGTCACACATCTGCGCCAATGCTGTCAGAAAATCTGCCGAACCGTATAGAATCCTGACACTGTCAAGGTCTCGGTCTCCCAGAATGTGAATCCTCAAATGCACCGTTTCAGGTCTGGGACGTGCGTCACACCTCGAATCATCCCGAAGATCACAACGCCTGGCACACCTGTTGCTGCTACCGGGAAGAGGGCCAGGACCGCGCTCTGGAGATGTCGCCGGAATTCCGGCAGCCCCGCGGCCAGAGAAAGAAGAGCTATGGCAATAAGAAGGCAACAACCGAAACGCCGCAAGAAAACGCAGGCGGACATCCCGCTTGACGAGGAATTCTTCACAACTTCCGCCAGTGAGCCACAATATGGGGATATCTTCGCTTCCCTCGTCGATTTCGCATCCGAGCCTGCACGTGGTGAGTTTGACGTCTCCCCGGAGACTCCACTACACACCGTGCAGCGACTCTTCTTGGCCAGCCGGTTTTCGTCGGTGCAAATAGGCTTGCTGGCCGGCATTGTTTTCATCGCAGCAGCTCTTGCCTATGCTCTGGTCAAAAGGATTGAACCGACCGGGCAACCGGCCGAACCGCTCCCTTCAAGTGTACCACTGGGCAGCTATGCACCGCCGCAGAAGGTCATCGCTGATGTGCGGGCACTGCCCCTTTCTCAGGCACCCGAACCTGCTGCCGCATTCCAAGGAGCCGACCTCGGCCTGCCACGTCCTGAGCCACTGTCTCTCCAGATTGCGGACCAGCTTCATCTGCGCGGTGATTTCCAGAATGCCCTCATCACCTACGAGAAGCTCTTTCAGCGACTGCCTCCTACAGAGGAACAACAACCGCTGCGAGATTTCCTGCTGCTTCGAATGGCTCTGTGCAGCAAGAACGCCGGCAACATCAACCAGGCCGATACGCTGTTCAGGACGGTATCGCTCAGTCGGCTGCCGATGCTGCGGGCCTTGGCGCGGTATCATCAAAGCACGACATTGATCGAACGTGAACGCTATCTCGAAGCGGCAACCAAAGCCTACCAGGCAATTGCCCTGATCGAGGTGGTGGACTACGACAAGCCGTGGGCGCATGCCGTCCAGCGTCAGTGTCGCTTCCTTGTCGCGGAAGCCTTGACCCGCAGCCTTCTGTCGTTGCGTGACGCAGACACAGACTTGCCGCGTCAACTCTGGAGTCGACATCCTGATGTCGATCCATTCGTCAATCTGAACGAGCCTCAGCTAAAGGTCTTTCTGGCCTCCGGCGTCGAAAAACTCAACGAAGCACTGTTGAGTCCACAGATTCGGGCTGCCACTGAAGAGGGCCACTGGTCTGTGGTCTGTAACGGTGCTCCGATCGAAGAGTTGCTGTCGCGCTTTGCGACGAACACCAAGCTGAACCTCCGCTGGATCGACAACGGCCAAGCAACGCTTGATGAGGAGACCGTGCGAAGGCGACCCGTCTACCTCTACCTGACATCCGCCACCGTTCAGCAGGTCATGACAATCGCCGCTGGAAGCGTCGGCCTGCTCGCCCAAATGGACGATACGGAAAGCATCCGCATTCTGGACCCATCTGTCTATACGTCATTGGCCGACCATACGAGCTTGCTCACCGACGAATGCATCTCACTGTGGCAGCGCTTCCTTCTTACGGCGGCAGATGACACGCGCGTTTCCAACGGACACTTCGCCCTGGGACTGCTCCATGCCGTGCGCGATCGACGTGACGACGCCATCGCCGAGTACAATCTCGTCGCCAATCGTTTCGCTCGGGACCCACTGGCGCCTTACGCCTTGCTTCATTCGGGCAAGCTGAAGGTGACGCTACGCGATTATGTGGGAGCGAAGGAAGACTTCAGTCAGCTCGTCGATCTCTATCCCGACTCGGAGTTGTCCGATCGGGCCTGTTTGTATCTGGCCGACACGACGATGAAAGCCGGACTGTATGTAGAAGCAACCGGCCTGTACCGCAAAGTCTATGACCTCGGATTGTCCATTGAATCACAGACCGAGTCGGCCTTCGGGGCGGGACGCTGCTTCTACGAGACGGAAGACTACGAACAGGCCGCCAAATGGCTCAATCGATATGTCACTCTCACTCGGGATCAAAACCGACGCGCATTTCACATGGCCTGCCTGCTACTGGGGAAGACCTATCTCGCCCTGGAGAAACCCGAGCAAGCTCACGCGGCACTGAGACTGGCGCTCAACGGCGACCTCTCGCGGCAACAGCACGTGGAGACAGCCGCCATGTTGGTCAAGACGTACATCCAGCAAGGTCTCTTCGTCGAAGGGCTCAACATTCTCGAAGGCGCCCAGGCATGGCAGCTATCCCAGCAGGAAATGATTGAACTGCTGTTGCTTCGCGCTCGCATTCTTCGCGCCATGGGCCTGGTGGACAAGGCGATCTTGGTGCTTAGAGAAAGGAGTCAGTTCCTGCCCAATCCCGAACTGAAGGGTAAAGTCGCCTTGGAGTTGGCGGCATGCTACAGCGACATCCGCCAGTTCGAATCTGCACGCAAGACACTCAGTGAAATGTTCGCGCTGGTCGAGCCCGGTTCGCTGGCCCACCAGATCGGTTGCGAGTTGGCGAACGTTTGTCTGCACGTGGGCCAAGCGGGCCAGGCCATCTCCGTCTGCTCCCAGTTGTTGGCATCTGCGACCAATACGGCCGAGAGAGAGCAGATATCAGCCATGCTCGCGGAGGCCTTTCGGGAGCAGAGGGAATATGATCGTGCGGTTTCGGTGTTACTCGACAACCCAACAGGCAACTCGACGCCAGTGAACGCACTCGGCGCACCTGAAGTCGGAAGATAAAGAATGACACGCAGCACTCGTGAGAACATGAAACCGATGAGAACAAGGACATACAGATCACAGAACGCAACGAGCAGGTCGCCGTTGCAGGCTTCGGACGCCCATGTCCGAAGTCGCATATCCACGCCATGCGTTCACACGGGGGCCATCCAAACGGGTTTGCTTGTGCTGTTGGCTTGTTGTGTCGTTGCCGGCATGTCGCCTCTCAACGCAGCCTGGAGCCAAACAGATTCTAATGATCTGGGTTCGCAACGCACGTCGCAGGCCCCCAGCCGTCTGGACCAGACGCAGAACCAGATGTACAGCACGCCGGCCAGCCTTCAGCCAGGCGCCGAACTGACACAGCGGCTCTGGGAGAGCCGGATGTCGGTTCCCGATCCAAACGAGGATGCCGACGCAAAAGAGACCCTCAAGAACCTCATCGAGAAGGTCAGGTCTTTGACGTTCGAAAGCAATGAGGCTACACCGGCATTCTCATCACCCACCGAGCCAGACCACCGCACGGACTCCAATCCCAGCACTCGTATCACACAGGCTCGTCCGAGCACCACGGCACAGCCCGCTCCGAGGGCAATACCGCCGGTCGAATCCGGCCGAGACTTACCGCCGGCGACATTAGAGAGACTTGGCGAATTACTGCACGATCCCAACCGAGTGCGCGACCCCCTCGAAATGGCGGAGCTTTTGTTTCTCAGCGGCCATCCGGTCGAGGCCGTCGCCTTCTATGAGAAGGCACTCACCCTGACCACACGCGCCGATGTAACGACAAGCGGGGATCGCGCCTGGATTCTCTTCCAGTTGGGCAATTGTCTCCGCGAAATAGACATGACGAAAGCCCGAGATGCGTATCTGAAGTTGATTGCTGAATACCCCGACTCACCATGGACGGAGTTGGCCAAAGCCCATGGCCGGCTCATCAGTTGGTATCTGAGTGCCAGGCCACAGCAGTTGCTGCCGCCACGGGGATCGCAGTAGTGGCCCCTGCAGGAAAACCATGCCGGGTTCGGCGACAACTTCAATAGGAGACTCTGAGAGTGAACAGCATCGTCAGCGATAGTGAAGACAGGACCCAGCAGCAGTACAATAACGTCAACGTGCTGATCGTCGAGGATGAGCCTGAAACCGCTCGTTTCATGCTCGCGATTCTGGCTCGCAAAGGCATTAGTGCTCAATTGGCCTCGCATCAGAAAGCGGCGATGGACGCGCTGGACAGGAATACGTACAGTCTGTTGTTCATCAACACCCGATTGGGAAATACAGAGGAGCGTTCCAACGGCTTTGAATTGCTGAAGGCAATCCGAGCGCATACTCCCGAAGTGCCCGTTGTCATGGTGGCAGGCGCTCACGATATGGGCGGCACCACAGACAACTGCGGGGCGTCAACACACGGCGACGGCAATCTCCTTCGCATCGGAACGCATACGGCCGTCAGAGCAATTCAAGCCGGTTGCCTCGATTTTCTCGTTAAGCCCCTGAATCGCGAAACACTGGAGGGTCTCCTGGAGACCCTGCTGCCCAATCGGCGTGTGGCAACGGTGGCTTCGGCCCAGCAAGGAGACCGCTGTCTCTATCAGATCGTAGGCAAGAGCCCCAAGCTCGCGCAGACCGTCACGTTGGCGGAGAAGATCGCTCCAACATCCGTACCGGTTCTGGTCAGCGGTGAGAGCGGAACGGGCAAAGAACTGGTTTCACTTCTAATCCACCACAAGAGCAAACGCGCGATGGGGCCGTTTGTACATGTCAACTGTGCGGCGTTGAGTGACACGCTGCTTGAAAGCGAGCTCTTCGGGCACGAGAAGGGAGCTTTCACCGGCGCCTACGCCCGGCGAAAAGGCCGCTTCGAGATGGCACACTGCGGAACACTTATGCTCGACGAGATCACCGAGACACCGCCCAAGTTCCAGGCCAAGCTTCTGCGGATTCTCGAACAGCAGGAATTCGAAAGAGTCGGGGGCAACGAAAACGTCAAAGTCAATGTCCGCGTCATCAGCACGACGAATCGCGATCTGGTCCACGAGATGCAGATGGGTCGTTTCCGCGCGGATCTGTATTATCGGCTCAGCACCGCTCGCATCGTGGTTTCGTCCCTGCGCGAGCGCCGTGAGGACCTGCCCGAGTTAGTCTGGCATTTCGTTAACCTCTATGCCCGCGAGGCCCAGCGACGAGTCACCCGATTGGACCCTGCGATGATGAAGATGTTTGCCGAATACCCCTGGCCGGGAAACGTGCGTCAGCTTCGAAACGTCGTGCTGACCTCGTTGATTCTCGGCGTCGGCGAGACGCTGTCTCTGGCCGACGTCTCGTGGCTCTTTGATGAGCTCCAGCCTCTGCCCCAGTACGGCCCGAGCCTCCAGAGGGCCAGCAGCCCAGCCCGTGCGATATTCGATCAGGCCCCGGAGCAGCCTTCCGGCGTCGGCGGTATTCCGCTGGCCGACCTGGAACGCCACGCGATTGTCGAGACCCTGCGTCAGACCTCCGGCAACCAAACAAAGGCCGCCAAGGTGCTCGGAATCAGCGACCGCACACTGCGGGAGAAGATGCGTCGCTATCGCAGAGAGGAAGTCCTGGAACCGGTCTCCTAAGATCAATATGAGTTTGGCCTGTCGCCAACAAGGGACTGCCAAGGAAGGAAAGAACAAGAATGGCCGACCCAGAAAACGTCGTAAAGAAGAACCAGGACGCCGGGCAAGAAGCCAAGCCCCAGAAAGGCCTGGTCGGCAGGATCGCACCCTGGCTGGTTCCCGTTCTGGCAGTTCTTGTCTGTGCGGGCGCAGGCTTTGCCATAGGGCGACTCTTCGGCACCCGCGGTGGGACACAGACCATCTCGGCGGCCGAACAACTCAGTGCGGCCGAGGCGGCAGCGCAGCAAACGCCACCTGAGAAGCCGGCCGGACCGAGCTGGTACTACGATCTGGAACCCGTCATCGGCAACCTCAACGAGCCCAGAGCGGTGCGATACGTACGTCTGGGTCTGACCCTTGAGGTCAGCGGCATGACGGAGAAGGACGGCATATCCTTCTTCGAGCAGAGAAAGCCCCTCCTGAAGAACTGGCTCACCTTGTACCTGAACAACCTGACCCTCGAAGACATTCGTGGGGAGAAGAACCTGCGTCAGATGCAGGCACAGATCTCCGATGCATTCAACCAGAGTCTCTTCCCCGATGCGAACCCACGTATCAAGCGGGTCCTGTTCAAGGAACTCTCGATCCAATGACCGATGCCCCTGTCCACAACTTGAGCAGAGCAAAGATACAGCGGCTCCTGACAGCCGTCGGTTCGACCTCGGCCCAGGCAACGTCCCAGCCGGAAGCCACCGAATACAATTGGCGTGACCCACACTACTTCAACGAAGAGCAGCGCAACCGACTGGCCGCACTCATGAGCCAAGTGGCAGCACTGCTGAGTGAGAAGTTCGTTCACTTCTATGGCAACGAGTCGAATGTCACGCCGGCGTCGGTCACGCAACATTTCGCCAATGATCTGCCTAATCAGATCGCACTGAATAGCAGCTTCGGCCTGGCCTTTGGCTCAGACCCCAAGCATCCGTGCGGCTTCCTGAGCGTCGCCACCGATACCGCCTTGAGTTGGGTCACTTTCCTACTGGGCGATTTGGAATCCGACAATGATCCTGATCGCACCCTCTCTGGGCTGGAAGAGTCGCTGCTTTCGGATGTTGTCACCGCGATCACGGAAGTCTTTCTCAACTCTCTGCGGCCGCACCACGATCTCAAGCACGGCACCAACCTCGTGAAGGGCTCGCCGAAGGTTGAATTCGCACCGACGGAGGAGATCTGCATAATCGTCTTTGAGGTCAGGAGAGCCGACGCGAACGAACCCTCGCAAGTTTCTTTTGTGCTGCCCTGTCGCACCCTCGCCCCGCTGGTGGGTCGGTCTCTGCAGTCGGCCGGCAAACCGCCTCAGGAGGAACTCCAGCGCATCATGACGGAGCATCTTCAGCAAATGCCTGTGGCCATCACGGCCAGGCTGTCTTCAACGCGACTCAGTTTTGAAGAGATTCTCGACCTCAGCCAGAACGATATCGTGTTGTTGGACAGGCGGATCGACGAACCGCTGGATCTCCTTATCGATGGCCAGACGGTCTTTCGCGGTCGACCCGCGCAGTCAGACGGACGGTACGCGATTCTCATCACGAAATGCACGGTGGGTCCGGTGCCCAAGACCCTGAGAACCCCAGCAGCCAAGTAACTGAAGGAAAGGAAAGAACGGTTATGCCTGAGACGGCTCAAGCTCCGACAGAGAGCAAAGAACAGCAAGGCCCTGATGACGCCGCAGCGCAGGCCGACGGTAGAAAGCTGGCCCACGCAGCCGAGTTTCCTGAGGCTCATGAAAACGAGGTCACCGGGTCCGGCGGCCAGTTCGACATCCTGCTCGACATGGATGTCCCCGTCACGGTGGTGCTGGGTACGACTCACATCCCCGTTCGGCGTCTGTTGCAGCTTGGCCCCGGCGCGGTGCTCAGGCTCGAAAAAGCGATCGACGCACCCATTGACTTGTTCCTCAAGGACTCGAGATTCGCGGAGGCGGACGTCGTCGTCGTAGACGATCATTTCGCGGTGCGCATCAGACAGATCACCGGCGCAGGTATCGGCACCAAACCGACAGAGGGCTAACGCGGTAGTCGCTATGAAGATCAAGAGGGAAATAGACAGCTTCTATGGCAGCTAAGCACTCCAATTCATCTGGCCTTCTAGCCGGACCGACGACCGACGACGGCTTGGCCAATACCCCTCTGGCCGCGCACAGCACCACCATACTGGCGTTGGGTCTGGTGGCAATTCTGGCCACATTGATCATTCCGCTGCCTACTGTCATTCTCGATATGTTGCTGGCGTGCAGCATTTCCCTGGCCATCGCGATTCTCATCATCACACTCTCATCCAAAGAGCCGCTCGAACTGTCCACCTTTCCCTCACTGCTGCTGTTCACCACCTTGTTTAGGCTCTCACTGAATGTGGCTTCGACGCGTCTGATCCTCCTTGACGGTGACGCCGGCAAAATCATTCAAACCTTCGGTGGCTTCGTGGCCGGGGGGAGTTTTGTCGTCGGCCTGGTTATCTTCCTGATCCTCGTGATCATACAGTTCATCGTCATCACCAAGGGATCCGAGCGTATCAGTGAAGTGTCCGCCCGATTTACGCTTGATGCCATGCCCGGCAAACAGATGGCCATCGACGCCGATCTCAACGCCGGCGCCATCACCGAGGCCCAGGCCAACGAACGCCGTTCCAAGATCGTCAAAGAGAGTGAGTTCTATGGGGCGATGGATGGTGCGAGCAAGTTCATTCGCGGCGATGCCAAGGCCGGCCTTATCATTACCGGGGTCAACGTCATCGGCGGAATCGCGATGGGCTACTCGCACGGCATGACCATTACCAACGCTATCAAGACCTATTCGGTCCTCTCCATCGGCGATGGCTTGGTCAGCCAGATTCCGTCGCTTATCATCTCGGTCAGCTCGGGCTTCCTCGTCACAAAGATCTCTTCCAGTTTCAGCGTCGGCCAGGATCTCTCGCGGCAATTCCTTAGATCCGGCCAACCGCTGACAGCCGCGGCCTGTATCGTCGGGGCCATGGCGTTGGTGCCCGGCATGCCGAAGATTCAATTCATGATTCTGGCCGTTGCAGTTGCCCTCGTTGGACGCATGGCGACGAAAGCCGAGAAGGCCGAGCCCAAGACCGCACAAACGCCGGCGAAGACAGCGGAGAACGAACCGGTCGAGGACCTGCTCGATATCGACCGAATATCGGTTCATGTCGGCGTCCGCCTGATTACCCTGGTTGACCCGCGTAAGAGCAACACCATCTTCGATCGCATCGGCGCCCTACGCAGACAGTTCGCCCAGCAACTGGGCATCGTCATCCCGCTGGTCCGACTTCGCGACGACCTGAATCTCGAGCCGAATGCTTACGAAATAAAGCTCTCCGAGATCCCGGTCGCCAAGGGCTTCCTGGAGCCCGAAATGTTCCTGGCCATGGACCCCGGCACAACCCAAGGAAAGGTTGACGGCATCCACACGACCGAGCCCGTGTACGGGCTACCTGCGTTGTGGGTATCGGCGGGCAACAAGGAGACCGCGGAGTTGAGCGGCTACACGGTCATTGACCCCGAAAGCGTCTTCATCACCCATCTGTCCGAGACCTTGAGGAGACACGCCGATGAGTTGCTCACTCGTGAAGATGTGCAACTGCTCGTCGATCGGCTCCGCAAGAATCAGCCCTCACTTGTCGGCGAAGTCGTCGGCACTGAGGGAGACGTCTCGCTCGGCATGCTTCAGCGTGTGCTAAAGAACCTGCTCAAGAGCGGCATCCCGATTAGAGAGATGACCGTTATCCTCGAAGCGCTGGCGGAGAATGCCTCGAAGACGAAGAATGCGGCCACCCTGACGGAGGTGATCCGAAAATCGCTGAATCGAACCATTACAGAACAGTACAAGAGCGATTCCGCCAAGATCAGCGCCATTACCTTCGATCCTTCGGTCGAGCATCAATTGACCTCGGCGCTCGGCCAGGAAGGGGGAGAACTGACCTTGAACATCCCCACCGAAGTCGCGATGGAACTGAACCGAAGGGCGGCCGATGCCTGGAAATCGGCTATGGATAAAGGCAAAGACAAGACCGTGCTGGTCTGTGACGCTCGGCTGCGTGGCCCCTTAGCCCGAATGCTGTCCCGAACGCTCCAGATGCTGCCTATCATCGCCTACGACGAGATCGTCCTGGGAACCGAGGTCGAGCCCATCGAGACCATTGGCGCCCTCCAGGACGATGCGATGGCGACGGACGGTCACGAGCAAATGACTGCCGCGTACGCGGGAGTTTGATGGAACGACGGTTGAACGCATGACTCTGGAGTCTTGTATGATGCGAACATGGGACACAAGCGTGAGAGACAACGCCGCACAGTGGGCACGAGATGAAGGTAACCGACAGACTACTGGAGGCCGGGTGTAACGATGCTGCTCCAGCCACGATCCATTGGGTTCACTGCTGCCGTTGTTGCACTCTTCGCGTTGAGCATCGTCGGCTCCATCGGAGGGCTTTCGCCCTACACGTGTTCGAAACGCGCTCTGCTTGGAGCCGTTATCACATACTGGGCCGTTTCGACGGCCGCGCGGGCGGTCAACATGATCCTGACCCGAGCGATGATAGCCAGTCAGATTGACAAGGACAGAGCTGGTGACAACGAGAACTGAGAACATCTCTGAAACGGCTGACGGCACGACCGTCGAACAGGGGCCCGGCAACAGCGATCATCTCAAAGCCGTCGCGCTCCGCGCCTATTCGGGGCACAGGCACCGCCGTATTGGCGATGAGGAAATCCTCCAGTTGCTGCCAATGGTCCACAAGATCGCTCGCCGCGCCGTCACCTATCTGAAACCTCCCCTCTCCTTCGATGATCTGGTCTCGGCCGGGACGGTGGGCTTGCTGAAGGCGGCGCGCGACTTCGACACCTCGCATCTGGCGGAGTTTACCACCTATGCCTATATCCGGATCAAAGGGGCCGTACTGGACGAATTGAGAAGAGCTTCTCTGCTGCCGTCCGGCGTCAACAAGCGAATTGGTCAGGCCATGAAACTGAGCCGGGAAATCGCCCAACAGACAGGCAGCTCCCCAAACGACGAAGAACTGGCCGAAAGGCTCGGCATCCCCGTCGAGGAACTGTACACGCTGTTCGAGGGCGCGCGGGCACGGCACTTCACGTCACTCGACGGAAACCGCGAGGAACAACCGGCCCTCGGGGAGGCGTTGGCCGCGGCCGACACCGCCGCCCCAGACAGTCGCATCGAGAAGGCTGAGATGCTCGATAAGCTCGCCGAAGCCATGCAGGAGCTGGACCAACGCCGATTGCAGATTGTCGTTCTCTATTACCATAAGCACCTGACCATGAAACAGATCGCCGGCCTGCTGGAGATCACGGAATCCCGTGTTAGTCAGTTACACGCAAGTGCACTTGTCAGTCTTTCAGCCAAGCTGGAGGCATATCACGATGGCAAATAGCGACTTCAACACCATAAAACCGGTAGAGAGTCTTCAGACAATCCAAGGGCTAACGCCGACCACGCGACAACAGGAGCGAAAACGCCGGCAGAGGTCAAGGCGCGAACACCATGACGAAACTCAGGAGAAGCATGACGAGGTGACTGAGCCACGGGCACCTGACGACAACGATGATTCCCACTCTATTGACTATTGTGCTTGACCCAACTGGTTTGCGATGGGATACTGGTGAAAGGTGAGAGAATGCCAAGTACGGCGCGACACGTGCTCAAGAGCAACGATGTGCAGTTCGCAGGGTCACTCCAACTGCGTATGGACCCGCCCTCGACCGCTGGGTTGACAGGGTCACAGCTTGATTCGCGACCCGTACGCGTCCGCATCGCGGAGACTCATCCCGAGTTTGCCGTTGTGGAAGTTGCCTGTCCGTGTGGCAAAGTAACCTATGTGCGGTGCGAATATGCCGCCGGCAGTGGATCTTCGGCTTCGCCCGAACCCGTGCAGGGATGAGATATCCGCTTGCGAGGAGATATGAGATGGTCAAGATAGTGCGAATCCTTCCGTTGATTCTCGTGCCGGTGCTATTGATCACCGGCGGTGGTTGCACCACCTCTGGGAACCGGCCGCGTCCTGTCGCTGTGGAAAGTCCGACTGAATCGGGCGCCAGCACCTCTACGGCAAAGCGGTTTCAGGATACTCCCCTGGAAGGTCGAACCGCCGTGGAGTCGGCGATTGAGTTGTCGGAGAAGTACGCTAGGTTGTCTGACCAGACAGTCACTCTGCGGGAGGAAAACCAGCGGCTCGTAACGGAGAACGGGGCTCTCCTGCAGCAGATCGCCACTCTTGAAGGAAGGCTCAAACAAACCCAGAAGGAGTTGGGAGAAGCCAACGATCTGCTCATAGAGATGCTCTCGGAACTGAACAACTGGAAGACCAACATCCTCGGCTTTCGAACAGAAATGCGAGAAGCGGCGAGAGCTCAACTTGAGGCGCTTCTCAAGGTCCTGGAAGTTCTGGGTGGAGAGGCCGAAGCCGGCGCCTTGGGAAAACGGCATGCGGCCACACTCAATCCTGACCCGTCGGAAGCGCAGAAGCCAAATGAACCCACAATGTCGGTGGCAGGTGAAACGAATGAACCTTAACAGTATCTGGTCCGGCCGCAGAA
Source organism: uncultured Pirellulales bacterium (assembly GCA_964399325.1). GTDB lineage: Bacteria > Planctomycetota > Phycisphaerae > Sedimentisphaerales > Anaerobacaceae > JAFGLV01. The sequence goes on along the minus strand of CAYNQP010000048.1, from coordinate 44 downwards.
GCGAAGAACGTGCAGGCAAGATCCATGGTCGAGCCGGCCTTCCT
>CAYNQP010000047.1:0-12966 GCA_964399325.1 uncultured Pirellulales bacterium | reverse complement strand
CGGAATCGCTCAGCATACCGATGTTCTCGTCCGGGATCGTTATTGGCTTCTGCACGTATGCGGGTTGCCCTGGAATCTGGACGGCGAAGACACTGTCGGGCAGGGTCTCGTAGTAGGTGATCTTGAAGGCATCGAAGTCCGGCGGGCCGCTGCGGTCAAGATTCTGCCATTGCTTCATAGCCACGGGCAGTTTGCTGGCAGCGTCGAACTCGATGATCCAGGACTGGGCGCCGTGGACCTCTATCAAGCTGCACAGGAGCATGACACGATCCCGGCCGGTGGCGGGGTCCTTGCCGCGCACCACTTCGGCGTTCTCAGCCGTGCTGAGCATCTCCAGCAATTCCGGCCCGAGCCAGTCTGTCATGCCAATAGTCAGGGCGCGTTCGTAATAGACCGTGTTCTGGCTGGGCTCGTAGTGATAGGTCGAGCCGTCCTTGGTCCATGTGATGGTGCCGTGGCTGCCCTTGACCACGACGTCGGTGGACTGCGTCTTGGTGGCGTTGGCCCGCATCCATATCTCGGCCGTGCCGCCCGGGGAGGCTCCCGTGATATGGACAGCTCCAAAGTCCTTAAGGGCCTCGATGGCGTCTTCCCACGCCCAGGTCGGCTGCGTCAGCCCGTCGAAGACCGTAAGTGACAGGGCCACTACTATGATGACCGCCACCGTGGCCAGCTTGCTTATCTTGCTCGTCATAATCGTTCTCCACATGGCACGGCCCGATGGCACCGCGCGTTGGTTCTTCATTCTGTGCATTGTCTCCAGTGCGTCGGGGAGGACCTTGCCGTCTACCTCTTCCTCGTTTGGCGTAGGGAGGTTCTCCAGATACGCTGCAACCAAACGCTGAGTCTCTTTGGAATCACTCATGGTCTTCACCATCCAAACTCGAACGCAATTTGTCCAGGCCGTACCGATAGCGGCTGAGGGCCGATTGACCGAGATTCCCCTGAGTTCGGCAATCTCGCGAAACCTCATCTTGCTCTGCAGGTGCAGGACGACGGCCTCGCGCTGCTCGTTGGGAAGTCGGGCCATAGCCGCATCGAGCTTTGCCGCCAGTTCGTCGCTGACAGCCCGGCGCTCCGGCCCATCTGCGTCGGCCCGACCCGGCCTGATCTCATCAAGATTCGCGGCTCCGCGCCGGCGCAGCGTCCGGTTCCGGTCGCGGGCCCGATTGGCGACGCAAATGGCCAGGTAGCCCTTCAGACTGCCCTTGAGCTCAAAACGCCTGGTATTCTGGGCGAAGTCCACAAAGACGTCGTGCAGCACGTCGACTCCGCTGCGGTCGTTTAGCAGCGCCACAGCCACCTTGAGCAGGTCATCGCGGTACTTCTCGTAGATACGGCACAACGCCCCCGCATCCCCGCGATTGAACCGCCAGATCAGTAACCTGTCCTCAATCATCCACACCAACGCTTTCAAACCCAAACAACCGGCTGTCACACATAGAAACGACTCAGCCCTCCATCTTAGTCTAAGCGAGATGGCGTTCTGCCATCAATTCCAATCATCGGTGCCGGCGTGCATAGGGCCACCTTGAGCCGTCCTTGATGAAGCTGTGATGGTAACGGAACATTGAGTGGTCACGGGGTCTCGACTGGCCAGGCTATCGATGAAGGAGAGTTGCCATGGGTTGTCCGGACCTGGGCATGTTCTGGGCGCAGAACAAGCTGTGTATCGGCGAAGCCCTGCCTCGGGGCATTGAGGAACTGGCCGGCGTTCTCCAGGCGGGCGCTGACATGTTCAAGCTGGTTCAGGACGTGGAGGGCAAGTATGTCCATTGGAGGAGCCAGGAGGGCAAGTTGGCGATCGTTTTTTGTGCCATCGCCGGTCGCGCTGGTTGCCTGACAGCGCCACGGCCAAGCCCAGCATATCATGCTTATGCGTGTCATAGATATACTGCACGGCCTCGGCGTCGCCGCGTTTGAGCTTCCACAGCAGCAGCTTTTCTTCCAGCATCAACAATCGGCCTCATTCGTTCCGGAACCTACGACACTCGCCGCTAAGACACCTCGCGCGCTAGCGTTAGTCTACGCAGATTCGCATTTTTCCGCCACATTTGCTGTGTGGGCACGTCACGCGCAAGAGAAAAGACGCTGCCACGAGAATTGCGGCAACGTCTTGATGAGCGAGGAAAGAGCCCGGGCACCGGGCCTATGGCGAGATTGTCTCATCAGACGTACTGATGCCAAGGACTCTGAGTTGTCTGGGCCGGCAGAAGTCGATGTGTCCGTCGCGGAAGAGAACGTGTGTCATTCCGGTCGTTTCGAGCAACGTTCTGTCGTAGGCCAGAACGGTTTCCGCCGGTTCCAGCGCCGTCGCGGCCGGGCTGGGTGGGACGTACTCGATGTGTTCGATCAAGCGCGCCAGGCCGGTTGTGTAGGGGGCTAACTGCTGCAAGGCGCCTGGGTAGTCCTGGCCGTGATCGTCTGCGTACTGCTGCAACGCGGCGGCCAGTTCTTCCATTCCGTAGGCGGAGTCGAGGTATTGCTTCAAATTTCTGAGTCCCGAAGGCATCGCCGCAAACGAAAGGGTGCAGCTTCTCGCGCTGCCGCGTTCCCTTGCCAGCATCTCGCTTGGGTACTGTCCGATGGGACTGCTTTCCCTTGCGTTCTCATAGGATGGGTGAAGAACCTCCATTTGTACTTGCCCATTTCGGATTCGCTCGAGCAATTCGTCGGTCAGATGTGCCGTGAAGTACCCCTCATTGTCCACATCACTGAGGCGTTCCGTGACACCTCCGTCTGCTGACGTTGCCGGCGTATATCGTAACCTGATCCACACTTGTGCTCCGGGCCAGGGAGCCGCCGGCGGAACGGCCGGCGTGCCGTCTTCATACAGGATGCGCCCATAGTAGAGTTGGGGTCGGCTAATCGTCACGGTCCCAGCCTTGTCGCGCTGAGAGGACAACAACTCGACCGGGAACACCTTGCCCTGTTGTTCAACTCCCAGGAAGCTATGACGGCGCGCGAGGCCCACGCTCAACGAGGCTTGGCCCGACTTGAGACGCTCCATGCTTTCGTCCGATATGAGGGCGACGAAGTATCCGTTGCTGTCAACGGTTGCCCACGTTTCCGCTCCTACGATCGTGAATGTGTGTAGAGGCGACTCCGACACAGCCGGGGCGCCGTCATCAAACAACACGCGCCCGTACCAAGTTTTCTTCGCGGCATTCTGCTCGCCCACGGTTGTTTCTTGGCCGGCGCGCAGCTCGCAGACATAACGTCGTGGCTCTGTGTATATGCCAACAGTGCGAGTTGCCGTTGGTACAATGAACACGTCGTAGGTTCCCGCCGCCAGATCACGGATTTTGAACCGGCCATCTGAGCTGACGAATGGCACTCTGTGTCCGTACGTATACCTGTACTCGGCAGACTCATCGTTCCAGCCGATCCTCAGCCTGGCGTCGACGGTGAATTCTCTGGAGATGGCCCCATTGGGGTCCGTCACGGTCCCGCTGAGAATCGCACTGCCGATAGGGAATCGGCCGAACGCAAAGTCTACCTTCTGAGTGCCTTCCAGTACCTTGTTCCATCCTCGATACTGATGGCGGTATTCTTCTTCGGATGTCACCGCTTCGTAGACGATCGCGCTCACGCGGTAGGGCCATTCTATCCGATCGTAGCTGTAGCATCCTTGCCTGTCGGTCAGGACATTCGGTGCCGAGATCGACCTCTGTCCGGGAAGCCTTTGTTGGCGTATCTGGACTACCGCGCCTGCCACCGGCGCGCCATTGGCATCGGTGACTCGACCGTGGACGACCGGCAATATGTTGCTTGCCACCCACGCGTCCGGCGCAGTTGCTTCTTCTCCTGGAGTCTCCTCAAGGCAGACCTTGAAACGTTGAACGTCGGACGCCTTATTCGCTGATCCAAGCGAAAAGTGTATGTCCTGGTCGAATTCACCTCTGCGCTGAGGCATTTCTATGCCGGCATTCGCGCTGACGTGTTCCGTGCGATACAGCCTGTTACCGCCGGCGTCGAGCAGCTCGACTTTCGTTCGCCATGCATGCTTGGGCCAGGCAGTAGCGCGGCATCGCAGTGTGCTTCTGATTTCCTCGTCTTCAATGAAGAACCTGATGTTGTCGGCCGAGACAATCGTCGGCTGCCGTCTTGTCCCTGTCCGTAGCCCAACATAGATGTTGTTGTCGAGCTGGAACTGGCCGGTGAACTCATCGCTTCCATAGGAGCCTCGGATGAGGCGCATGACGAATGTACTCGTCGCGTAGCTCAGAGGCACGAGTAGAGCGATAGCGACTGCGGCCGCTGCGGCGAGTTGCGTGATCCTGCTCTTCATGACTATTCTCCATATCGGTGCGCGTGTACCATGTCGCTGATGAGCTGTGGCCAGGGCGTCGAGCAGTCGCCGCTCGAGCGCGTCGCGATGTTGAGGATCCGGTGTGTCGTCGAACCTAAGTCCGTCGAAGGAATCTCTCAGTTGTCTTTCCTGGTTATTCATCGCGATCACCTCTGTCTCGATCGAATGGCCCGGCGGCTTTGAGTTTCTTGCGCAGTTGGGCGATGGCCCGAGCCAGCCGGCTGCGGGCTGTCCCGGGGCTGCAACCGAGCACCTCAGCGATTTCAGTTAGTCTAAGATTTTCGAAGAAACGCAGCGTGATGATGGTCTGGTACCTGGGTTTCAACGCGAGCATGACGGTCTTCAGGAGGGCGAGCTCCTCTGCCTCTGATTCCTCGAAGGTCGTATCAGCGGATTCAGGCGGTTTGTCGAGGCGTTGCAGCAGGCGTTGCCGGCCTCCCCTTTTTCGGAAGTGGCTGTTGATTGCGTTGCCGGCAATGAGATAGAGCCAGCCTCGAAATTGCTGCTCGTCCCGGCCATCAAAACGGCCCCAATGCTCCACGACCTTGAGGAAGACCTCGGAGGTCACGTCTTCGGCCGTGTGACGCTCAAACAGCCGATGTACGCAATAGCGAAAAACGTCATCGTAGTACTTGCGATAGAGTCGCACAAATCCGGCCGGGCTGCGCTTGGCGTCAGAGATCAGACCGTCTACCGATCGCACTTGCTCATTGTCCCTTGTGTCCATGACGCTCCGAATTCTGCCGATACCAAGTGTCATCAGGATTATAAATGCGCGCCGCACAAAAACGTGGCAAAAATAGTCGCAAACGCTATTATCAGGGCCTTTTCGTGGCGGTTTCCGGGGTCGGAGAATGAATGGACTGTACCGCCTGATTTTCGACGTGGACGGGTTGATTGCGAACACCGAGCCGCTCAATGCCAAGGTGACGATCCGGGTCCTTGAGGACATGTTCGGGGTGCGGGGTGTGCGGCCGGAGGATTTCGCCGCCGGGATCGGCAGGGGGGGCCGAGGCCTTTGTCCGAGCGGCGGCAACGGTGCACCGTGTCGATCTGACCGAGGAGCAGGTGGGCCAAGCCGCTCAGTTGCGCGAGCGGTGCCTGATAAGAGCCATGCATGATGCGGGCGTGTCGGCCTTTCCGGGCGTATTGGCGCTTATCTATGCGGCCCTGGACAAGCCGGAGTATCGGCTGGCCATCGCTACCTCTGCCTCGCTGGAATTTTCACGGGCCATTCTGGAGTCGACCAGGGTGCCCTACGAGCGGATGGCCTACGTCTGCGGCAGCGACGTCACGAAGAAGAAGCCCGATCCCCAGGTCTTTCTCCTGGCCGCGAGTAGGATGGAGATCGAACCGGCCCGCTGCGTGGTATTCGAGGATGCCCCCAGTGGCGTCCAGGCCGCCAAGGCCGCCGGCGCCAGGTGCATCGCCGTGACCAATTCCGCCCCCGCCGAGGATCTGGCTGGAGCGGACCTGGTGGTCGATTCGCTCGAACAAGTTGATTTGGAGACGATCCGCGACCTCATCGACTGAGTTATTGCGATGGGCGAGCCTGCTCTCGCAACGGCAGGGGGGGGGCTTGTGGTACGCTGTGATCGTGTCAATTATCTGGGTGAGATACTTGCTTTGGCACGATGCCTGTTGCTATGATCTCTGCCATGAGCGAAACGGACGCTCGTTTGTAGTGTGCCCGTGAGGGCATATGAAGAGAAACGCCTTATGGCGTCACTACAAACCATTGGGACTGTCCGCAACGTGCCGGCCGTCCATAGGGACCGGGCGGATTGCCAACACACGAAAGGAGTGGACAAAATGATCGCAAGACTGTTTGTGGCAACATGCGTAGCAGTGGGACTGTTGACGGGAGGATGCAACGAGCCGACTTCCTCCGAGACGAAAGCGCCGCAGGCAATGGAGGCCCCCAAGACCGCAGAGGTGGCAAAGGCCCCGGAAGCGCCAAAGCCGGCCGAGGTGCCTAAACCTGTCCCAACACCCGTGCCGGCCCCGAAGATCGCGTTTCGAATCAACTGCGGGGCCACCGAACCGTACACGGACAAGGCCGGCAAGCTGTGGGTTGCGGACCAGGACAGGAGCGAGGGCAAGACATGGGGCGCCGATGACGGCATGACGGTTGACCGGGGCAGTCTGGCGATAGCCGGCACGGATGCGCCGCGCGTGTACGAGCTGGAGCGCTACAGCGTGTACTCGTACAAATTCACGGTCCCCAATGGCAAGTACACGGTGCGGCTGCACTTTGCCGAGACATACGACGGAATCATGGCCGCGGAAGAACGGGTCTTTTCGGTGAGCATTGGCGGCCGCGAGGTTTTGAAAGACCTCGATGTCTTCAAGGAGGCCGGCGGCAGCTTCAAGCCACTCGTGAAGGAGTTCAAAGGCATCCCGGTTGAGGACGGCCAGTTGGTGATCGACTTCACGCCCAATATCGAGAGCCCCGAGATCAACGGCATTGAGGTCATGGCCGAGTGACGGAGACCGGCGGCAGGCCGAGACAGACGCCGATGCCCGACACCGGCAGTCCCGCAGAGCAACCGGGCTGCCAGAGTCAATGAAGTTGCTTGACTGCAACGTCAGTGCATGTTGGTATGGAAGCATGGGAGTCACTGGCGGAAGAGTAATTGCCGGCAGGGTAGTGATCGAAGGGGAGTGTTTGGAGGAAGGTTGCGCCGTCACGGTGCTTGCGCCGGGAGCGGATGAGCCTTCGCGCTGGATTCGGACGCCGAAGCGTTGTTGCTCGCGGCGATGGCTGGGGGCGACTGCGGCGAGTTCTTAAAGAGCCTGGGAGAGCCTGCTTGAGTTGGGTAGTGCCGGACTTCCCGTACAGAAAGAGGCAGTCTGTGTTTCCCGTCTTATACCGGAGACATAGCCATTGTTGGTTGATAAGGAGAACAATGTATGAATGCCTTCACTATCATTCCCATAGGTTTCATTATTGCCAGCGCACTATGGTTCGGCTGGTGTATGGCAAGTGCTGGTCGTGGAGTTGCTGCTAGAGTAGTTCTTGGGATGATTGGCGGAATTCTGTTTGTCTTCATTCAAGGGATTATTCCAATGATCTTCCGCGATCAAGTACGCGAGCTATGTATGGAATACCCTGATCCTAATGTGATCGTGGGGATTTTCATTATTGCCGGTATTATTGTCTTCTTCTTAGGTCTTATCTTGCGTTCCATGATGAGGAAGCCCGCTGAAGAGCCAACTAGCCAGTCGCCGAAGTCGGGCGCGGGCTGATGCCCCCACCGCTCAGCTCTGTGCTGACGCAGATTCAAGAGGCCCGGAAACACATGCCGGGAGATCTGCGGATTGAAGTCTGGGCAAGCGAAGAGTGAATTCGAGCGTTATGCAGTGGGCGGGCAGAGATAGATCACCTCTGTCTGTGGCAGTCTTTCGGCGATGATCCCGGTGGCGAGGTTGGTCCAGCGGGAGCAGGTATCGAGGACGACGCTGTCGGTCGTGGCGGCGATCAGTTCGATCTCACGCAGTTCGGCGTCGGGATTGAGCGAGAGGCGGATGTCCCAGTTCCAGTCGTTTTCCTGTGCGACGTGACCGATGAGGGTCTTGAGTCGGCCGCTGTTGGAGACGGGGCTGTCGAGCAGCCAGAGGGCCCCGGATACACCGATATCGGTCAAGAACGCTCCGATGAGCATGAGGGCGGGGATGGTCTCGTCCACCTTTCGATAGGTCCCATGAATGCTGGCTAAGTCGCGGAAGCAGCCGTCACGGCCTCGGAAGACCAAGCCACCGCTCATGGCGGCCTCAATGGTGATGAGCAGGTTGTAGCCATCGATGGCGATTGCCTGTCCGGCCAGGTCCCCGATATCCAGGCGGTTCTCAAGACGGCCCCGCAAGTGCTGGTCGGAGCAGGCGCTGCGCATCACGGCCAGACGTTGCCTCTGTGTCAGCGAGAATCGGTTACCCACCAGCTTCAGGGCACTCTTGTTGGCGTAGCCTTTGGTCAGTAGGAGCGAGAAGTCGGCCACGGCCTCACGCAGGCGCGGGAGCCTCTTGGGTGCGAACAGCTCCGCGTCGGTGGGATGCGGCCCTCTATGTTCTCTCTTGTCGGGCACTTTGGGATTTACCATTTACTATTTACGATTTATGATTGGCGCGTGCGGAGCACGACGACCGGCGCATCAGCACAAATAGTAATTCGTAAATAGTAAATGGTAAATCGAAATGCCCAGTCACAACTTAGTGCAGATTCAGATAGACGACCTTGACATCATCGGCTACTCCGTGGCCGGGGAGGAGACGGTCATCGCGTTGCCGCAGCTCGACGTGTGCTTCGACGTCGGCAAGGCGCCCGACCAGATCATTCCGATCAATCACGTCTTGCTCACGCACGGGCACATGGACCATGCGGCTGGATTTGCGTATTACCTGTCGCAGCGGAACTTCTGCGGATTGGCCGCGGGGACAGTCCTGGCTCCAGCCAATCTTATTCGGCCGATGCAGGAGATCATCAATTCGTGGGGCCGCCTGGACGGGAACCGGATCCCAGCCAAGCTCGTCGGCGTCAAGCCCGGCGATGAGTATCAGATCAAGCCCAATCTCTTTGCCCGGGTCTTTCCCACCAAGCACAGTCCCGGCTCGGTGGGCTTCACGGTCCTGGAGAAGCGAAAGAAGCTGAAACTCGAATACGTCGGCCTGACCGGTCCGCAGATTGTGGAACTGAAGAAGCAGGGCGTTCAGATCGACAATCCCATGGAGATTCCCATTGTCACGTACCTGGGTGATACCCAATACGTGGATTTCGCGCAGCTCGACTATGTCGTCAAGAGCAAGATCCTGATCGCCGAATGCACGTTCTACGAGGACGAGCACACCGGTCGGGCCGAAGCCGGCCGGCACATGCATGTGACTGAGTTCGCATCACTGGTAGAGCGGCTGGAAAACGAGCACATCATCATCGCGCACACGACGCAGCGTACGTCGATGGGAGATATCCGCAAAATGCTCAAGAAGACCCTGCCGGCCGAGATTCACCAAAAGGTCATCCTGCTGATGGACCGGCGACACAGGCTTCGCGACGCCGCAGAGCGCGGGCCCGAAACACGATGACCAAGACGGCGGCGACGATGGGAGCGAGGAATGTCCAGACCAGTCCTGCATAGGCAGAGACAAGGGTCATGCGTCCGAATTCAGCCGGACCGAGAGTCTGTGCTGCCGTCAGGCGAAAGAGCAACTGAGCGGCAATCAGGGCCAGGTCTGCGGCGACAAGCGCCGCGCACAGAAAGCCCAGTACGCGCCCGGAAAACGCTGGCCATTTTGTCTCGGATCTCGTTCGGCCCCGTCGTCGACAGGCCACCCAGACCAAGGCAAGGAGACTGGCGGCCGTAGCCACCTTCAACGCCAGCCCCAACACACCGAGACTGTATCCTCGCATGCCAAAGCGCGCTGCTGCGACGACACCGCCTTGGGAGACGCCGCTCACCACATAGCCTGCCAGCAGATAGACAAAGGCCCCCAGTGCCATCCAGGATAGACGCTCCAGCGGCCGCCAGTCTCCGTTGACCTTGCGGAACTCCTGAGCCAAGCCGCCGACGTCGCCGAGCCGGTGTCGCGCTACCAGAAAGGCCTCGGCCTCGGACAAGTCGGTTGCCTGGAGGCGTCCGACTTCTTCGCGGAGGTGGTTCTCCAACTCGTCAATATCCGCAGCGCCGAACGCTTGCGATTCGGCTAGTTCCGCCCGCCAGTTCTCAATTCTCTGCTTTAGGTCAGACATGTTTTTCTCTCCCATAGCTGCTGCAAGGTGTTGTGCACGAGCATCCATTGGTTTTTGTGTTCGGCCAGGGCCTTGGTGCCTTGCCGCCTGAGCCGGTAGTACCTGCGTTTACGGCCCGTTTCGCTGGGCTGCACGTAGGGCTCGACAAGGCCCTGCCTCTCCAGTCTGTGCAGCACAGGATAGAGCATACCGTCTGTCCATGCCATCTGACCGCCAGAGAGGTCCTTGACTCGCTGGATGATGGCATAGCCATAGCTATCGCCTTCGGCCAGGATGGATAGGATCAGCGGCGTAGCCGACGCGGCGACCAAGTCTTTGGGAACTGCCACTTTCAGTACCTCCACTTAAGCCTAAAAGATATATGCATAGTACTCCTATGTATATGGCGCGCCAAAGGAAATTTTTGAAAAGAATCATTATTTTTGCCAAGTGACGATCTACATGGCTGGGCGAGACTCAGTCAGGCACAGGTCCACCAGTTCATCGACCACAGCCGTACCGGCGCACATGACTTTGTCGGCACCACCCCAGTAGAGCTTCAGCGTGCCGTCGTCTTCGGGGACGGCCCCGCAGGTGAAGACGACGTTGTGGACGTAGCCGACGACCTCCCACGGGTCCTCGGGCTGGAGAATCCAGCGGTCGCCGACGCCCAGGATTTGGGCCGGGTCGTCCAGTTTGTGCAGGGCGACGCCCAGGCGGTAGACGCAGCCGTCCATGGTCGGGAAGACGCCGTGGTAGATGCTTAGCCAGCCTTTGTCAGTCCTGATCGGCGGAGCGCCGGGGCCGATCTTCATCTCGTCCCAATGGTAGGTGACCGGCTTCATCACGACTCGCGAGTCGCCCCAGTGGCGCAGGTCGGGCGAGTAGCTGATCCAGATCGACCACGGGCTGATCTCCGAGTGAGGCCGGTCGAGCCGCACGTAGCGGCCGTTGATCCTCTCCGGAAATAGCACCGTATTGCGATAGTCCGCCTGGGTGATGAGCGAGATGCGCTCGATCGACTTGAAGTCGGTCGTCCTCGCCAAGCCGATTCGCACGCCGTGCTTGGAGTACGCGCTGTACGTGATGTAGTAGGCCCCCTCCAAGTGAGTGATACGCGGGTCTTCCACGCCGAAGGCCTCGTATTCCGAGAAGGGTGGTTCCTTGCCCGGCGTCATAAAAGGCTCCGGGTGAGGCTTGAAATGAAACCCGTCTTCACTCTCGGCCAGGCCGATGATCGAGCGTCCCGTGTCGAGATGCGAGCGAAACAGCATGATGTATCTGTCATTGTGTTTTGTAACGCCGGCATTGTGCACCGTCTGAACCGGATAAACAATATCTCCCTTTGTCAGGATGGGATTGCCTTCATACCGTTTCACGAATTCTTCAGCCATTGTTCACTTGCCCTTCATATCCTCATTCCGGCGAAGGCGAAAATCCATCTTTCTTTTGTCTATACTACTGGAAAGAAGCAACTGCTAATTTTCACCATCAGTTGTGTCTTCCTGTTCAGGTTTCATCCTTGGAACCATTTTAGCTTTGTCGATCAAAGTGAAGTAATCCTCCTCTGCACTGAATTTCAGAAGGATACTCAATTCGAACGGTTTTAGTGTCTCGTCCTTCTTGGACGGCTCAGACCTATCAAACTTGGAAGAAACACGCACTGACGCCCTTCCGTGTCTCCGCTCCTTTGTCCGCAGTCCTTGCTGAAATCGTACAAAATCACTCACAGCCTGGCGTGATAACCTAAAAGTTGACAGCGCAGCATGTTTCTTCCGAAATCGGCCCTGAGTAATCTCTTCTCGCTCGATGATTTCGAGGGGAAACTTGTACGAGTCGCCACGACCTTCATCATCCGTAAGCTCAATTACAATGTGGCTGCTGCCGGGTTTCAGGGGCATGTCAACGGGAAGGATAATTCTGGCCCTTAGTTCGTTCGGGTCGATGGAGGCAACGTTCTGAACCGAGAAGTTCCTCATCCGCCACAGCGTTCGAAGCGGAACTGCAGAACAACCGCCAAGAATCAAACCCACCACGAACAAAATGACTGTTCGTTTCATTTTCGTACTCCCAATAGTGCCTCGGTTCACAGATCTACAAAACCACATTCAGCCTATGTCGTCGTTGTCTCTTTGCTTCCCCGTCGAAAGATTTCCTCATACACCTTCTCGTAGCCTGCAACCATGCGGTCGATGGTGAAATTCTCTTCCACACGTTGACGACATTTCCGGCGGTCGATCCGGTCGATCTGGTGGACCGCTGCGACCGCCTCGTCGACGTCATTGACCAGGAAGCCTGTCTCCTTGTCCTTGATGACTTCGCGACAGGAGCCGAGGTCCATCGCCACCACGGGGACCCCGGCCGCCATGGCTTCGGCCATGACCAGGCCGAAGCGTTCGGGGATGGTGTTCAGGTGGAGGACGGCATAAGCCTCCTGAAGCAGGGCATCTCGTTGGGCGGGATCCACGGGGCCGATGTACTTGATGAGCTTGCCGTCGAAATGCCCGGCACAATCGTCGAAATAGGCCTGGTCCTGGACGATGCCGGCGACGATGAGCGGGATCTTGGCCTTCCGGGCGGTTTCGATGGCCAAGTGCAGGCCCTTGTCGGGGTGGATGCGTCCGTAGAAGACGAGGTTTTTGCCCGGCGTGTCGCGGAACGTGAGGTTGGACAGGTCGATCCCGTTGTAGACCGTAGCCACATAGGGCAGTTCAGGGTCTCGGTCGGAATCGCTGATCGAGACATAGTACGTATCCTTATGCTCGCGATAGACGCGTAGAATGTCCGGCTCGGAGAAACCGTGGATGGTCGTCAGCATCGGCGTCTTGATGAAAGGCAGATAGGTCAAGGGCAGATAGTCGAAGTTGCTATGGATCAGGTCGAACTCGCCCGCCTGCGCGAGGGCCTTGGAGATGTGCAGGCTTGTCGAGAC
>CAYNQP010000046.1:5708-12987 GCA_964399325.1 uncultured Pirellulales bacterium | reverse complement strand
CGACGAGCTTCTTGCTCTTCGGGTAATAGGCGCAATCGGTTTGGACGTTGCTGCATGTCCAGGGGCGAAAGTCTGCTTCACGGCCTGCGGCCCAGCAAAGCGCGCGGTGCAGGAGGCGCGTGTTCTGCGGCGTGAACTTGAACCCGGATAGAAAGAGGGAGCGGCCTTTCCCGAATTGGCGGACGGCGATCTGTGGCGACTCGTCGCGGTCCGCGAGCACCTGCGTGTCTTTCTCGACGAGGTAGATGTTGTCAACGTCCTTGCCGAAATCGAGATCGTTCGCGGCATCTGCCATGATGAAATGCATCTGGTCAGGCTTGTCGTACGTCCGCTTCGGCTTGCCGAGGGTCCGGCCGGTCTCGCGGTCCACGCCCAGGATGTGCGCGAGTTGGAAGTACTGGCTGCTGTGCGGGCAGGCGGAGGGCTCGCCGACGCCGAGAAGGGCGCCGCCGGAGTCGACCCAGGCGGTGAGCGTCTCGACGATCTTGGCGTTCTGCCAGTACTCGCCGCCGCACCAGGCGTTGCCGGCCCGGCCTGCGTTGAGAATGACCTGGACGTCTTGCGGGATGCCGTTCTTGAGGATATCGTCGAAGCTGAGGAACGTGACCTCCACCGGCAGGCCGGCCAGGGACTCGGTCAACTCGTACAACTCCATCCCGTGGACGAAGTGCCCGACATAGACCCAGGAGCGCAGTTTCCCCCAGGCGGTCAGCACGGCCACCTTGACGGGAGCGGTATAGGGCTTGTCGTTCTGGTGGAACCCGCGCAGCGTCCTGAACTCCTCGGTGATCTGCTCGACGGTATCGACAAAGTCGGGGAAGCCCTCGACTAGGTGCAGATAGCCGCCCAGGCCGATGCGATCGACCGGTGCGCGGAGCAGCCCTCGGCGAATGTTCGCCCAGAAACGCTTGGTGTCCAGGGCGGGATCGCCGCCTTCCATGAAGGTGGGCTCACCCTGGAGGCCGGTGGGGAACAGGTAAGGGTGCAGACGCAGCTCCTTGGTCTTGACGCCGCTGACACCGGCGCACAGCCGGACCTCGAAGGCATTGAACACGCACTTGATCAGCCCGTCGAAGCCGATGTCCTTGTACCGCGCGCCGCAGGGGTCGGTGCCGACGATGTGATCGTCGTAGAACATGTAGGCCTTCTTGCCGGCTGCGTGGACCAGATCGATGCACTGGCGTCCGAAGCGGACGACGAACCCGTTCATGAAGTCCATGTAGTCGCGTAGTCGTTGGGATGGGACGTTGTGCGTGGAGCAGTAGGCGCCGTTGTTGACGAAGTCCTCGCTGGTCAGTTCGTAGCCCTTGGCCTGGGCGAACAAGCGCAGAGCGTAGGGGCTGACCGTCGTCTCGTACGAACCCCAGTCGACGTAGGTGAAACGCAGGTCGGGCGAGTCGCCCCAGAACCAGGCGAAGTTGTAGAACAGGGAGGTGAAGCGCACGATCTGCGTCCGCGGACGCTCGCTCAGCCAGCGCTGGAGGAAGTCGAGCATGAAGGCCTGCGTCTCGGGATAGATGGGATCGACCGGCATCTGGTGTTCTCTGTCACCCCAGTCGTTGGTGATGTGGTTGTACATCGAGATGGCTTCCCAGATGCGGTAGGCCAGGAAGTTGACGGTGTACTTGTGCCATTTCGTCGCGCCACTGATAGTGACGGTGCCTTGACCGGGATCGAACGTCCACTGGGCCTTGGGCACTTCGCGACCGGTCGTGCGGTCGAAGACCTGCCACCATTGCTTGGGGTCGTCGTTGGCGTTGATCTTGAACTGCTCTCGGAAGAAGCCGGCCACCGGGTCGATGGTGACGGTGTCACCCTCGGCGATCACCGGGTAGCTCATCAGGTAGTTCTGCTGGAGCTTGTCGGTGTTGGCCTTGGCCCAGGTGTTGTCGGCCCGCGCCAGGCACAGCGTGGAGTAGATATCGTAGTCGGCCGCGACGATCTTGTCCGAGAGCACCGTGCCGTCGCAGTCGCGGATGGCATCGGCGCCCCATCGGGTCGCCAACTCCAGCGTCAAGTCCTCGTAACCTGCCTCGCCGGGCAGGGTGAAATGGCCTTGGCTCGAAACCTTGTCAGTCATGTCAACCTCTCAACTGTGCGGATCCCCCCAAACATCCTACTCCTGGCTCTTTCTATTCTTGAGATCCACTTCGATGGTCACCAACAGCTTCTCGTTGACGGGATAGAAGCAGAGCATGATCCCGCAGACCAGTATGAACGCGGCCGGGATCACACTAAACAGCAGTCTGATACCATGGATTGCCTCCGGCGTTTGCGGTACCTTGGCCACATATCCGAAGGCGGCCAAGGCTTGCAGATTCGCAAAACCACCAATCGCGACCCCCATCTTTATGGCAAACATGATACCGGCAATGACCAGGCCGGTGGCTCGTCGTCCGAACTTCCACTCATGAAAGTCAGCCGCATCGGTGAACATGGCAAACAGGAACACCGGCAGGATACCGGCAACGACGGACCAGGCAAAGTTGAACAACAACAGCAACGTCAAGTTGACGATGCCGTCGTTCTCATACCAGGTGAGCGTGCCGTCGGCCATCGAAGCCGACAGCACGTCCAGATCGCCGTCGGCGTCCAGGTCTGCAGCGCAAACGGATCGCGCGCTGTCGGTCCGGACGGTTGCCAGCCTCTGGTTGGAGAGAATGCCACCATCGGCCTCGGTGACAATCACCTTGCCTGCGGAGAAGACGCCCTGGGGGGCGTCCTCTTCGGGGGCGTTCTCATACCAGGCGACGGTGCCGTCCACATCCGAAACCGATATGACATCCATGTCGTTGTCGGAATCCAGATCGGTCGCATAGACAGACTTGACGCCATTGGCTTCCGTGCTGATGACACGGGAAACCAGGAATCTGCCCGTGCCGTCATTCTCATGCCAGGCGATGGTGACGTCCGAGGCGGAGACGCTCAGCACGTCCGGATCGCCGTCAGAATCCAGGTCGGCCGCGTAAACGCATGTCGCTCCGCCGGTTGCTGTGGTGATGACCTTGGGCCTGGAGAAGCCGCCGGCACCGTCGTTCTCGTACCAGGCGATGTTGCCGTCTCCTGCCGAGGCTGACAGCACATCCAGATCGCCGTCAGCGTCGAGGTCGGCCGCGTAGACGGATGTTGCTCCGTCGGCTGCCGTGCTGAGGGTCCGGGGCTCGGAAAAGCCGCCTGTGCCGTCATTTTGATACCAGGCGATCTTGTCGTCTTCTACCGAGGCGGATAGAACATCCAGGTCGCCGTCACCGTCCAGGTCCGCGGCGTACACCGATTCGGCGCCATCGGCCTCAGTGGTGATTGCCCTTTGAGCCGAGAAGTTGCCCGCGCCGTCATTCTGATACCAGGCGATCTTGTCGTCCTCCGCGGAGGCCGACAGGGCATCGAGGTCACCGTCGGCGTCCAGATCCGCTACGTAGATCGAC
Organism: uncultured Pirellulales bacterium; assembly: GCA_964399325.1. Lineage (GTDB taxonomy): Bacteria > Planctomycetota > Phycisphaerae > Sedimentisphaerales > Anaerobacaceae > JAFGLV01. The sequence goes on along the minus strand of CAYNQP010000046.1, from coordinate 9,562 downwards.
CGCACCCCTAGGGCGTCGGCGGTAATCACCTTCGGTTCGGAAAGGTTGTTTTGTGGCAGGACATAAAATACGCCGCCCAGCACCACGCTGGCCAAAGACAAGAAGATCACCAGAGGTTTCTTGCCAAAACGCTTCTTGAGGGGCGTGCTGAGGAAAACGCCGGCCATCATGCCCAAGGTGCCGACCGTCAGGAACACGGTGGTCTGGTTGAACTCAAGGGCCAGAGGTCCCAGAGTCCAGGTGAACATGGCATTGTTGCCATTGCAGTAGACATAATCGAAGAAATACAGTCCGGCGCCGTTACGCATCACGTTGTGGGTGACCCAGAAGATGCATCCGATGAACAGAATGATCCAGGGGGCATTTCTCAGGACATCCTTGAGGTCTTGACCGAATGCGCTCTTCTGGTTCTGCGGCGGCTTGACCCGCTCCCGTGTGGTAAGGAAGGTGATGAGCAGCAGGACAATGGCGACGGCGCCGAAGACTCCCATCGTGATTTGGAAGCCCAGGGCTTGACTGTACCCCAGATCCTCGTTGTAGCCCGGATGGTTCGGATTGTTGCCGAAGAATTTGGCCAGGGGCAGGGTGAAGGTGGTGATCAACATCGCCCCGACGAAGGCGAAGAAGAAGCGATACTGTGACAGGGTCGTGCGCTCCTTGGGGTCCGGTGTCATCACGGCCATCATGGAGGAATAGGGGATGTTGATGGCGGTATAGGCCATGGTGGCCAGGATGTAGGTGACATAGGCGTAGACGATCTTCATGTTCTGGCCCCAGGTCGGGGTGATGAACATCGCGCACGCGAGGATGCCGTACGGGACGGCCATCCACAGCAAATAGGGACGGAACTTGCCCCAGCGGGTGTTCGTACGGTCCGCGATCATGCCCATGACGGGATCGTTGACCATGTCCCACACACGGGTGATCAGGAACATGAAGCTCGCCACTTTCGCATCGATCCCGAAGACATCCGTGTAGAAGATCATCAGGAAGAAGCTCCAGGCTTGGTACAGGATGTTGGAGGCCGTATCTCCCAGTCCGTAGCCTACTTTCTCGACCACCGACAGGTGGGGCCCCAGGTTGGCTTCGGACAGGCTCATAACGTTCGACGCGGCGCCGTTGGAGCTTCCAGGGGTGTCAGGTTCCATCGTTGTCTGTTCCTCTCAAGGACACCATGGGCAACTGAGATTCAACTGGCAGGCCCATCCCATGTTGGCATCAGGGACACGGCCTGCTGCAAATGCGGCGCTATTTGACAGGAAATGCGTGGCGTCTGCAAGATGCAATTCAAAACGACGTGATGGGACGCGGGGCTTCTATTTTGGCGGCGGCTCGTAGATTCTCTTCGCCAATCTGAGGAGTTTGGATCGAATCTCGAGTCCGGCCTGTTTGGCGGCTGTGAGGTTGACTTCGAAACGGACCTTCTCTTCCTCCGTAAGCAGATTGATGATACCATCGGCTTCGAGGAAATGCTTCGTATCGGCGACGGTCAGAACGCTGTGTCCCTTCACCCAGCCCAGTATCTCAGTAGTGTGCCGTTCTTCGGAAGGACAGATAAACAGCAGATGGGATTTCCGGATGGTTTCCACTTCGGGATGCGGCTTGGACGGTTCCTTCCGGCCGGCTTTCTCCAGTTCCTCGATCCCTTGGAGATATTTCACGACGACTTTTCTGTTTTCCACCGTCTTCTGCTCGAGAACCTCGAAGGCATTCTCGAACACGTCGTTGCCAATAATGGCGATAATCATCGGCTCGTTGCTGTCACCCACCTTGGCTTTCGGCCAGTCCACGAACTTGAGGAAGTTGTAGACAAACGCCGCCTTGACCTGATACTCATGGCCGACAGAGTCGTCGGCGCGGACGGGCCACACGGCTGCCGACAGGAGCAGCCAAGCCGCCAAAGCTATTATTGTGCGGGTCGTTCTCTTCACAGTCAGTTCACCATTTCTATGTTCTACACTATGTCGCTCAATGTGCAAGATCAGAATCTCAGGAGCAGACTAACGAAGAAGGTCCTGCCGGGAATTTCATGCCCCGTGTATGTGACGCTCTCTCTGACCGGGTCCTGGGTCGTGTCAAGCAGGTCGCTGACGCCGAGCATGATCTCTCCACGGTCCTTGTTGAGAGTCTTTGATATGGTCAGGTCCAGACGATGGGAAGCGTCCTCGTCGCTGTTGCCCACCACGGGGCTTCCCAACGTCTTGGCGGCCCAGGCGTAGTTCACATTGAAGGTGCAGCCTGACGCAACGCGGCGCCGCACGCGTAAGCCCGCCTTGTGTTTCGGGGGCATGAAAGTCAGGAGGCTCTGACCGGATTGATCCGGCTCGAACCCATTGTAGGAATACCAGCCTTCAAGTCTGCCCCAGGACGTGTCGAGGGCGAGTTCAAGGTCACCCCCCCAAGCCTTGGCTCCGTCGATGTTGTCCGGCGTGATGATGAGCTGGCCGAGCATGTTCGGTGTTTGGCGGTATCCGATCAAATCCTCGAATCGTTGGTAGAAGGCGTTAGCTTGCAGGGAGAGTGCCTTTGACAGCTTGGCGGTGTAGCCGGATTCGAGACAGTAGACTTGCTCGTTGTCAAGACTGTCGGGCGCTGTCAGGTTGACCAGATAGAGCCCGTTGCCTATAGGGATGCGGGTACTGGAGGCCTTTCTCAACTGGGCCAGAGGAGCCCTGAAGGCCTTGGCGGCACTAAACCGCAGCACGTGTTTCTTGCCCGGATCCAGGCCGGTAAGAGCGGTCAATCGCCCCGACCAATCTCCCCCGGTGCCGGAATACCAGTCCCCGCGGATCTGGCCTTCGAGGGTCCAGCGCTTGCTGAGTTCCCAGCGGTCGATGGCGAACAAACCCGTATTGTACTCGTCCAGAGGGACGCCCGGGAACCGCGCTTCCTCCGGATGGTCGGGGGAAGGGTCTGAGTCGATGTGGTCCCATCGGAAGCTCGTACCGATACAGGTCAGGTGTCCCTCGCGCGGCGTGAAATTGTACTGAGTCTCCAGTTCGTGCTGCTGGGTCGTCAGTTGCGTGGCCATGGGCCAGTTCGTATTCCAGTACTTGCCGGACCATTGGAGGAAACCGGAACTGCCGTTCTCGAAACGGCGGTCAAGTTTTGTGTATGAGCGGACATGGTCCTCGCGATCGTTCTCTCGGGGATAGTAACCGCCGAGTTCATAGTCACCGGCTTCGATGTGGGTGTGACCGAGACCGAAAGACAGCTTCAGCGTATCCGACAGGTCGAAGAAAGCTTCGCTGTCGATGCGGCGGTTGCGCGAGAAGTCTCTGGCTTCGAACGTGTCAAAGCCCATCAGGTCATTCAGCGCCGGGATGCCGGATTCATAGCGTGCCGTTCCGTTGATGGCCTCCTCGGAACTCTTGACGCCCTCATATCCGGCGGAAAGCCGCCAGCTCCAGTCGGGGTGGACCTCGGCCCAGCGCAGGTGTGTGTAGCTGTCGCCGAATCCGGTTACGGTCGTTTTGGCCATGCCGCCCGGAATGTCGGCAGGCTTCTTGGTCACGATATTGATGACGCCGGTAAGGGCGTTTGCTCCCCAGGAAGCGCTGCCCGGACTGCGCACCACCTCTATTCGGGCGATGTCTTCCACGAGCAGAGGCAGACCCTGAAAGTCGGGCCCGCCGTAGACAGGATTGTCGGCAGGACGCCCATCGATCAGGAGCGTGGTCCGGTCCGAGAACGTTTCATGCAGACCGTGAACCCCCACGGCGAATCGCCTCCGCTCGACCTGCAGTACGTCAACACCGCAGACGAACCGAAGCATCTCAGGAACGGTCGTCAAGCCGCTGGCGTGAATGTCTTCGGCCGTGATGATCGTGACAGGGCTCGACGGTACGCCGGAT
>CAYNQP010000046.1:0-5608 GCA_964399325.1 uncultured Pirellulales bacterium | reverse complement strand
CGGCTTCGTCGTTGCGTTTCCCAAGCCTGAGACACCTGCGTGCCTTATCGTCAATTTGATCCCGCGACTTGACGAATACACTGCGGTGTCGGCGCCGCCAGGTACGGGCCGGAGCGGTGCCAAGCCCACGTTGCCAGAGAGAATTGGCCACATTCGCAGGCTCGCGACGCCGGTACACGGATAGAGACGGATGCGGTGTCGAACGGTCGCAAGGGCCGATAAGGTGGTCAGTAGGCGGGGCGATATGCCCATTTCATGGCACGAATGGATTGTCATCGGGGGCTGTGCCGCTGTCGGGCAGGCAGTTTGTAATAGACGGTCTCGGAGCCTCGTGATACAATCGCCCCCGTTCACAGGGAGTAAACGCTCACGATATTTCTGGGAGGTTGGCTCAGATGGCTCGGAATTTCATGTGCCTGGCGGTGATCTCGGTTCTGGTGACCGGGTGTATCAGTGTCCGGGAGACCAAGCGGGTCTATGACGACAAGGGGACCGCGCCAGGTGTGCAGCCGCAAGTCAAGACGCCGGCCCGGGTGCTGCGTCATGTTGTGCTGCTGAAGTTCAAAGAAGACGCCAGTGCCGCCGACATACGCAAAATCGAAAATGCCTTCAGTGCCTTGCCCAGCAAGATCGATGCGATCTATGACTTCGAGTGGGGCACAGACGTCAGCGTGGAGAACCTTCAGAAGGGTTTCACACATTGCTTCGTCGTGACTTTTTTGAGTGAGGCGGATCGCGGTGCGTACCTTCCGTATCCGGCCCACCGCGAGCTGGGCGAGATTCTCAAGCCCTATCTCGATGAAGTCATGGTGGTCGACTACTGGGCCAGGTGAACCTCACTGTATCTGCACGAGGCCGCTGAGCGGCTGCCGACCGTCTGACCTCTTCGGGCGAACGTTCTATGCGAGTTATTGCCGGCACGAAACGAGGAATGGCATTGCTGTGTCCGGACACGCGGGACACCCGTCCGATTACCGACCGCGTCAAGGAATCGCTCTTCAACGTCCTGCAGAATTATGACTTGCTGAGCGGCCAGCGTGTGGCCGATCTCTTCAGCGGCGTAGGCTCGCTGGGACTGGAGGCCCTGAGCCGGGGGGCGGACTTCGTTACCTTCGTCGAGCAGGACCCGAAGATTGTGGCCTTTCTGGAAAAGAACATAGCCAAGGCCCGTTTCGTCGCACAGTCACGCTTCGTTCGCGCCAACGCCTTCAGGGTAGGTGCCCCGCTGGATGCGACGGGTCGCGCGTATGATCTGGTCTTCGTCGATCCCCCCTATGCCAAAACGCGTGAGGTGGGCGAGGGCTCCGGCCTGGCTCAGTTGTTCGAGGTGCTGACGCCTCAAGTGGCCGAGAAAGGCGTGGTGGTGGTCAGGACGGAAAAGGGGGGGGCCGTGTTGGATGCCTATGGACCGTTTCATGCGGTCGACCGGCGGGATTGGGGGACCATGTCGGTGACCCTGTTGCAGGCGCGAGAGCATGACGAATAGGCAAGCAGCCATCCAAATCGTCCGACGCCTGCAGGAGCATGGCTTTCAGTCGCTGCTGGCCGGCGGCTGCGTGCGTGACATGCTGCTGGGCCGCAAGCCTAAGGACTATGACGTGGCCACGAATGCCCGCCCCAAGGATGTGATGCGGTTGTTCTCCCACACGCTGAGCATCGGCGCCAAGTTCGGCGTCGTCATCGTGCTGATGCGGCACGGCCAGGTCGAAGTGGCCACCTTTCGTACGGAGGCCGGCTATCGAGACGGCCGCCATCCTGATGAAGTCGCGTTTACGAACGCTGCTGAGGATGCCGGGCGGAGGGATTTCACCATCAACGGTATGTTCTACGATCCCCTCGCAGAGCGGGTCATTGACTATGTCGATGGTCAGGCCGATTTGGACAGGCGCGTCATTCGGACCATCGGGGTCCCGCAGGAGCGGTTCGCCGAAGACTACCTGCGGATGCTGCGCGCCATTCGATTCTCGACGCGGCTCGGCTTTGCGATCGAGCCGGCCACGTTTGCCGCCGTCTGCCGCAACGCGGAGCGCATCACGAGGATCAGCGGTGAGCGAATCGCCGCCGAGCTGGAGGCCATACTCGTCGATCCGAATCGGCTTGCCGGTGCGTCCATGCTGTTCGACAGCGGCTTGGCCGATGCGATCTTTCCCGGGTTGCCTGCCGATCGTTGTCAGCGAGTCGTGGCCATCCTGGGCCGGCTGCGCCGGCGGGTCGATTTCGCGCTGGCCCTGACGGCCTTCTTCGCGGGTTGTCAAGCCGATGCGGCCCTGGCGAAGTGTCGTATCCTCAAGCTCAGCCGTAGCCGGATCAAGCACCTTGGATTCCTGCTGACGCACCGGGGCACGCTGCTGGACGGTGGAATGCCGCTGGCCCCCTTGAAGAAGCTGCTGGCCAAGCCTTACTTTTGGGACCTCTACGAGTTGGAGCGGGCCACGCAAAAAGCCGATGATGACAAGCAGGCCCTGGCGTCTCTGGCCCGGCTGCGCAGACGCGTACAGACGTTGCGCGACGTCGATGTCAAGCCGAAGCCTCTACTGAGCGGCCACGATCTGATTCGGTTGGGGGCGACGCCCGGTCCGGTATTGGGCCAGCTTGCTGAGGAGTTGTACATTGCCCAGTTGGAGGGGCGGCTCCACACGAAGGAACAGGCCGCGGAATGGGCCGGCCAGTGGCTGCAAGAGCACTCAGGGGCCGATTCGCAGAGGTTCCCCACGGAGCATTGAACGCCTGGCCGTGTTTCGGTATAATAGGGTCGTCACTTTGGGACCGCGCTCGCGGATGGGGCGCAGAACTTAATCGGAAAAACGAAAGGGTGGTGGCTATGTGTCGAAAGTTGCATCCCCTGTTACTGGTGCTTCTTGTGTCGTCATCGGTTCTCGCCGGGGCCTCGGACCCGGAGGCGGCCTGGAAAAGCCGCATCACGTTCCCGGACGATCCCTTTCAAAGCTGGACCTCGCCGGCCTTCATCAAGTTCACCATCATCACCAAGGAAGGATTCGACCCGAACGTGATCTGCTATCAGGATTCGCGGCGCTACGAGTATCACTTCGATTTTGCGTTGGAATGGCTCGATCCCTTCATGGGCATGACCATTGAAGAGTTCGACGACGTTACGTTATGCGCGGCCAACCAGCAGGCCGTCCTGGGGGCGGTCATTCTTCCACCCTGGCACGATCCGCCTTTTGCCGAGTACGGCATCCAAATCGTCCGCCACGACGCCTATTCGCGCGAAGAGGTCGTCGAGTTGTTGAACCTGATCGAATCGTCTGTAGAGGCCGATCCCAATGTGACGGCCTACTACTTCCCGACCTACGAGCAATACCCGGTGGCCCAGCAAAACCGCGCCTGGTTCGAGAGCCAGGGGATTCGGATCGGCTCGACCGCCCAGTGGGCCGAGGGCAATGCGATCTACTCATCCGGATGGGCCCTGGGGACGCTCAAGTTCGTGCCGGGCAGTGCGATTCAAGCGGCGTACACCACCGGCGAGCTAAGGGCTGAAGACATCCTGCTGACCGACGGCGTTCCCGCCGAGGTTCCCTCCGTCGCGGGGATCATCAGCTTGATGCCGGCCACGCCTAACTCGCACGTTGCCATCCTCGCGCGGTCGCAGGGCGTGCCTTTCGTGCACTTGGCCGTCGAGAGCGATGCGGCCCGCGTGCAGCAGCTCGTCGGGCATGATGTCTACCTGGCCGTCAATGAGGACAATTTCGGACTTGGCAACCAGATCAAGCTACTTGACGCTGGCAGTCTCAACGATCAGGACAGGTCTGCTCTGCTGGCCTTGAAGCAATCACCGCCACTGATGATAGAGCCCATGGCGCATCGCGGCCAATTCTGGGCTGATACCAATGACTTGCTGCCGACCGACGTCAACTGCTTCGGGGGCAAGGCGGCCAACTTTGGCGTTCTGCGCCGCGCGATTCCCAACGACTCACCGCACGCGATGGCTTTTTCTTTCGATCTCTGGAACGCATTCCTCGATCAAACGATAGCCCCGGTGGCGCCTCTCGTGATTGCTCCGGGCGAGCACGTCTTGTTATGGGCCGACGATGAACCCGAGCAGGGGCCATATCATGTTGGTTTCAGGCTCAAACCCTCAGGCGAGGCGATAGGCCTCTTCGATAGCGACGGCTTGACGCTCATTGACGCGATTAGCTTCGGACCACAGCGCCACGATGTTTCGTATGGGCGGTCTGTCGATGGCGGCGCACTCTGGCAGTCCTTCGAGAACCCGACACCGGGTCGAGCCAACGCCAGCACAAGCGAGGCCACCGGGCTCGTCATCAATGAATTCATGGCCGATAGCAAGGCGACGATAGAGGATCCCGACGAGCCGCACGAGTATCCCGACTGGATCGAGCTGTACAACGGGACCGACGGGCCCGTGACCTTGAGCGGGCTGTTTTTAACCGACGACCTCGACAAGCCGATGCAGTGGCAGATTCCGATTGCGACCGCCGGTCCCACGCTGCGCGATGAGATCGCGCTTCGCCTGGCGAAGTACACGACCTATCCCCCGGCTGATATGAAGTCGCTTGTGGCGGACATGGTGGCGATTCGCAGTCTCTTCACCGATCTTCGCGTCACTGACTTCGGCAGCGAGCTGAAGGCTGTCGTTGTCGATGCGCTCAACGCATTCGGCTTCGACCCCGATCAACCGATCCGATTCCGCAGTTCGACCAACGTCGAGGACAGCGACCAGTTCACCGGGGCGGGACTGTACGAGAGCCACAGCGGTCGCCTGCTTTTCGAACAGACGATTTTCGGTGCCATCCGGGAGGTGTTTGCCAGCTTCTATAACGATAACGCCTTCCTGGAACGGCTCAAGTATGGTGTCGACGAATCGCAGGTCGGCATGGCGCTGCTCGTCCATCACTCGTTTCCCGATGAGATCGAGCTGGCCAACGGTGTCGCGACGATGGAGCGAAGCCATAACTCGGGCTGGAACGTGGAGGTGGTCAGTCAGATGGGGGCGATCTCCGTCACCAATCCACCGACGGACGCGGTGCCGGAGGTCATGCGGATCGATGCGGGGTCCTGGGGTCCGATGCTCTGGGTGGAGCAGCGATCCAGCCTGGTCTCCCTGCGTGATGACACGGTGCTCGAATCGGAGGATGAGTATATCCAGCTCTACGATCTGCTCGTCACGGCTGCCGAAGAGTACTGCCGGACCAAGGGGAAAGGCGATCCCGTGCTCGACCTGGAGTACAAGAAAGTGGCGCCGGACGGCAAGCTCATCGTCAAGCAGATTCGCGAGATTCCCCAGCCCGGCGGCGGGGAGTACCGCACGCCGTTTCTGCTGGCCCAGCCCGCGCAGTATTGCATCCTGCAGGGTCGCGGCAGCAACGTCTTCACCAGCCACCGCCTCAAGTCCCGGTGGGCGATTACGCCCAAGGCACTATGGCTCAGCGAGGAGAGCCTGGAGAACTCGATCTACGATGCGGTGGCGCTCGAATACGTGGCTCACGGGCAGGTCCGGCAGGTCGATGCCGAGACGCTGGCGCTGGCCGATCCCATGCACGCGCTGGAACCGCCCGAGTGGGAGGGTGACCGGTACGACCTGACGGATAGCTGGCATTTCCCCGATCTGTGCAACCCGCGAACCTAT
>CAYNQP010000045.1:0-13013 GCA_964399325.1 uncultured Pirellulales bacterium | reverse complement strand
GAACAGCATCACGCAGAAACCAACCAGTGGCGTGTAGTCGGCGCGGAGCTTGTCGCGCAGGCTCGGGGCGTCTTCATCCGCGCTCCTCACAGCGTAGATGATTCCCAACTGCGAGACGAACAGTTCCTTGGCCGCGACCGATCCGATCAGCGCGGTTCCGATCTTCCAGTCGAAACCTAGCGGCTTCAGCGCCGGTGCGACGGCTCGACCCACACGACCGACAACGGAATACTGCAAGGTTTCCTGCCGGGCCTGTTGCTCACTCAAGCCGGCCAGAGAACTCGGCGGCGGTTTCGGAAAGTTCATCGCGAACCAGAGAACAATCGACATCGCCAGAATAACCGTGCCGGCCTTACGCAGGTACATCCACCCCCGCTGCCACGTGTGAACGAGCACGCCCTTGGCGGTGGGCATGCGGTACGGCGGAAGCTCCATCACGAACGGCATCGTCTCGCCCTTGAGCAGGGTCATCCGCAACACCTTGGCCGCGACGATCCCCAGAACGATGCCGATGATGTAGACGAGCCATAGCACGGGGCCTTGCCACTGCTGCGGAAAGAAGGCCGGAATGAACAAGGCGTAGATCGTCAGCCTGGCACCACAGCTCATCAGTGGGATCACCATGATGGTGGTCAGTCGGCTGCGGCGGTTTTCGAGGATACGCGTGGCCATGATGGCCGGAACGGAACAGCCAAAGCCGATCAGCATGGGGATGAAGCTCTTGCCGTGCAGGCCGATCTTGTGCATGATCCGATCCATCACGAAGGCCGCCCGCGCCATGTATCCCGTGTCTTCCAGCAGCGCGATGGCCATAAAGAGCAGCAGGATATTGGGCAGGAAGACCAGCACCCCGCCGACACCCCCGATGATCCCTTCCACCACGAGAGAGCGCAGCCACAACGCGCTGCCGTCCGGCCAATGATCGACAATCACCCCGGCCGACCAGCCAAAGAGCGTCTCCAGCCACCCCATGGGGTATTTGCCGACACTGAAAGTCAGGAAGAAAGCAACGTACATCAGCAGCAGGAAGATCGGCAGGCCCAGGACACGATGGGTCACCACCGCATCGATCGTGTCGCTGGTGTCGTGGCGGCGTTGGACGGAATTCTTGATTGTCTCCTGGCACGCGCCGGAAATGAACCCGTAGCGCCGGTCCGCCATCACGATCTCCGGCTCGTCAGCGAATATATCCTTCAGATGGGCGACGCTTCGGTGGACAAGATCGATAACCTCTTTGTGCTGCACCTTGGCGGTGACATCCTCATCCTGCTCCAGGAGCTTGACCGCGGTCCATCGCAGGCCATAGCGCTCGACCAGATCCCTCTGCAACCGGCCCACAACTTGCTCAATCTTGCCGAGTTCCTCCTCAATCTCGTCGCCGTAGTGGACCTGGTGCATTCGTTCGGTGCGGCCCTGCCGAGCGGTCTCGACAATCGCTTCCAGCAGGGCAGCCCGGCCCTGGCCCTTGTTGCCCACCGTCGGGACAATTCGCGCTTCGAGGAGCCGTGACAACTGCTCCAGATCGAACTCGAACCCGCGCCGCTTGGCAAGGTCGCTCATGTTGAAAGCCAGCACGAGCGGAACGTTCATCTCCATCAGTTGCGTGGCCAAGTACAGATTGCGCTCGATGTTCGAGGCATCCACAACGTCCACTACGACGTCGGGCGTTTCATCCAGTATCGTATTGCGGGTGATCAACTCTTCGGCCGAATACGCCGTCAGACTATACGTCCCGGGCAGGTCCACGATTTCGATCCGGTCCGCGCCGCAGGTGCAGAACCCCCCCTTCTTCTCGACTGTTACGCCGGGGTAGTTCCCCACGTGCTGGTGCGCACCGGTGAGCATGTTGAACACGCTGCTCTTGCCGCTATTGGGATTGCCTGCCAACGCCACCGTGATCCGTGCCATAACCTCACCGTTCGTGTCCGCGCTCAACCGCAAAAGTTAGGCATGGCGAACTCTATCATCAAAAAAAGAGAACTGCCAGCTGAACCTATTCAACCAGTATCTTGTGAGCCACGCCTCTGCCTAGCACCACCCTGGCCTCTTTGACGATAAGAACAAATGGGCCGGGGTGGCCGTTGCTGACAACTCTCAGCTCCGTGCTCGCCACAAGCCCCATCGCGGCCAACCGACTGTTGAGGCCACGCCCCGCATTAATCCGGACCAGCCGGACACTCTCGCCCGCCTTGGTTGTCGATAGAGGTCGTATCTGTCGCTGCATCACAGAGGCACTTGCATTCATCATTTCACCGTTCTGGTCCTTGCGGCCGCGTCTCTCTCATAGAACCGCCTGAACTCGCCGGCCACATCACGCCCGCTCTTGCCACTTTCCGTCACGTACTTCATGAAACCCAGCAGCCTCGCGGTGATTTCCGGGCCCAAGGCGTGCTCGGCCTTGCACGCAGCCTGTTGCGCACTCTCACAGTCCACGCCCAGAACCTCTATGAAGAAGGACTTTAGGACATTATGCTTCCGGACCACTTCGGCGGCGGCGGCCTGGCCGAATCTGGTCAAGGTGATGCAACCGTAGCGTCGATAGTTCACCAGCCCTCTTTCACCGAGCACCTGAAGCGCCCCGGTGACGGAGGACCTTGTTACGCCGAGAGCTTTGGCGATATCTTTGCTGCGAGCTCCTTCCGAATCACCGGTCGCGTTGAGAATCGCCTCCAGATAGTCCTCCAGGGAGGCGCTGAGTTTGGCCCTATTTGCTGAATCCATCGTTCTGCCCATTCCATATCACCATACGCTATAGAATAGTTAGGAGTGCCTAACTTTGTCAAGTGGTATCGACTATTTTCTTTCGAGAATCTGCAATTCTCCCCGGAGAAGGCCGACAGGCATCTGAGGTAAGGCGGCTGGAAGGGCCGCCGGTATGCCGTCCGTCGCCCAGGGTCGGCGGCTGCACCGACGATTTAGCGAAAAAAACGCTTGTTCCCCGGCGCGGCCGGCACTAGAATGAGTTCACTTGATCGGGGCGTGGCGCAGTTTGGCTAGCGCGCTTGCATGGGGTGCAAGAGGTCGGTGGTTCGAGTCCACTCGCCCCGATTCCTTCCTTTGCCGCACGGCGAGATATCGCTAGCCGACGAAGAAACCGCGGATTTCCAGGAACGAAGCTTTTCCAACTCGCTATCTCAGAAACCAAGCCCCCAATACGCCTGAGGGGATTCGAACCTCTAACCTTCGGTTCCGTAGACCGATGCTCTATCCATTTGAGCTACAGGCGCGGCGATCATGTGGATTCTACCGATCTGGAGCTGCTCTGTCAACTCTCGGGGCCGAACCTGGCCAGAAAACGGTCTGGAATCCACGCTTCTTCCGCATGAAGGATCGAAGAACCGATGCTGGATCAACATCAACGTAAGCTCTTCTTCCGCAAGAGCTTGAGGTAACGTCCGAAAAAATACACCGTGATTTTCGTAAATCGCGTTACGTACACCGTCCGTGGCGGCACTTATAAGCGAACACAACGCAAGAGATGATGTTGATCGAAACCAAGGAGGTAACCTGAAAATGATGCTCGGTCGCTTATGTGCAACAGGCTCTTTGACAATCGATTTGATTGCTCGTAAGTTCGCCGCAGCAGGTCGGGATCGGCGCCCCTGCAATGCATGGAGGCTAGGGGCACCCGATCCTTTTACCGCGCTTCTTCTGAATCAAAGACCCAATTGGGCTCATAGAGCCCCTAACTCAACCCGGAGAATACCCACAGGTCCTAGATCGCAACACACACCAGGTCAGCTATCGCTTCTTTCACGATAGCAGCTCTCTATCGCCTGCCTCCACCAGTCAAGCCCCGCCTCGCCCGAGGCGGGGCTTGGCGCAGGCTACTTCCGGAAACCTCCCGCAGCCAGCAGATGTGATCCGCCTTCACGCTGGCCTACCATGTCACGAATGCCCTTCGCGCTGTCACTCCTGCCCGGGCCCGATCTCTATTTCGACCGGAAGGGAATCACTATTCTTCCCGGCACAATTATACTGACGGGCAAGCCCTCGTCTGGACCTATCAGGAGGTTCCGCACGATGTATCTCAACTCCACTGGTGTCGCGGCGTTTGCGACCTTTGCCCTGACCAGGGCCGACGCTCCCGCCGGTAAGAAAAGCGATCTGGGCCCGACCCGACCCGTTCTCTCCATTTCAAAGCTGACATCCGAGGTGTTGGTCAGATGGAATGTCACCGAGTCGTTGCCGTAATCGACATCGGTCACGTCAACCGATGCATCGAAAATGGCGTCAAGGTACTCCCGCCTACCGATAAGCTGGTTCCTGAACCAGAGGGCGGTTCGGCCGACGACGAGGGCCTCCTTCAGCGCCGGGATCGTCTTCTCGCCGGCAAAGACCAATGTCATTGTGCGATGATTCTCAGCCGTGGTCTTCTCCAACATCGACGGAGCATGGATGTCGGAATTGCCCAGGAACGTCAGCCCTTTCTCCAGCGCCCACTTGTGGGCGTCGGGGTAATACTCGGTGCCGTTGACGACCTCGATTCCACGCAGGTATTTCTTCTCGTACAGGGTCGTGTGAATGTCGAACCAACCCTTCTTGTCAGGTTTCCAGCCAGGGTGGTTCCAGAAGATGAACGCCCCCTGCCTGTCCGCCGCGGCCATGACATCCAACAGGTCATTCGTATCCAGTGGCTTGATGTCCTGGAGGAAGATCGCATTGAAGTGCCCGGGGGGCGTGTCCCGGGTGATCTCGGCCCCTTTGACCAACAGAATACCCCGTTCCCTGGCCCGCGGCAGCGCCATCTCATAGGGCCGCCCGAAATGGGTCGGGACATCGTCCTTGTGAGGCTGATACTCAATGTGATCAGTGATCGAGATCGCGTCCAGGCCCTCCCGCCACGCTTCATCCACACGCACCGTGGGCCAAACCAACCCATCCGAGAAGACGGTGTGCATGTGCAGGTCGCATTTGAGGGTCTTGTATCCGAGGATGTCGGGGATGCGAATCTCTTGGCGGACTTGGGCGACCGATCTCGTCGCCATGAGCAGGACAACGAACACCCCCATCATTATCGATCTGGATCGTACCGTCGTATTCATTGGGCGCCTTTCCTTTCTCGGACCAGGGTCCATCGAAGCTCATTCACATGCCATGCCAAAGGCCCGAGGACACGATACCATGCAGAGAGTGCCGCCGCAACCGCTTGGCAGCCGGTTCGGCTTGAATCAAGGTTATCCAAAGCTCCTGAACAGGCCGTCACCTGCCCCGGAAGCGGTGGGTGTGACCATATTCTCTGGCAGAGTGCAATTCCTTTCGCGACAACGCCTTGCGATGAATCTGTTATCCTGACCGTCGCGAAGGATCTGGGTCGGATACAGGAACAGGCCACATTCGCCTTCGGGGACCAGATGCTTCACCTCGTTCAGCATGACAACAGGACGGTCTTGCCAGAGAATCTGGGCGCGCCCGAAGCGGTCTCTTATGGAAGTTGTGCTTGACGCTGGGCAGCGATCATCCTACCTTGATGCGTATGATGGGATCACGCGGATCACGGCAATCCGACGGCAGGATCGCTTGCAGCGGGGATGTCATGGATGACATCGACCCCGTTCTTTTCAAAATAGACAAGCTCATCCGGCTGTCTCGCCTCAAAGAGATTGAATTCATCATGAGCACCGATCCAGCCACGCGGGTGCGCGAAATCCGGCGTGCCCTGCGACGTCTCAAGTCGGGCGGCTATCTTCTGGGTACAGGCCCTTCCACGGTCGGGATCATTCCACTCAGTGGACGCGACGTCGTGCTCGGTCGCCCTGCCACTCCGCTTGAGGACCCCAGCAAGTCAACAGCCGACTACAGTGCTGCCGACACCCTGTATTTCGTCCCGCGTGAAGTGTCCCGAGCCCACGCCAAGGTGATGAACCAGACCGCAGGCCTCGAGGCACAACATGTCCTGATCGACCTGAACAGCACGTGCGGCACGTTCGTCAATGAGGTGCAGGTCGATCCCAACGGCATCGGGGTGATACTGAAGCACGGAGACCTCATTTCGCTCGGCCGTTCGCGCACAAGCACCTACGTCTACTACCAGGTGGGATGAGCCGATTGCCGCTTGTGCGGCTCTCGTCGATATCAGTGAGTCGCGGCGCGCGCTCGGCCAAATACCTTGTCGAATGCCTCTTTGTGCGACTTCAGCCACGACTCGAACGTCTGCATCTTGGGATTCACGGCCCGGCAGGCCTCCAGGTCCGCCTGCCTGTCGGGGATGTAGAGACGATTGAACTCGAACATGTTCGCCAGATCGTCCGCGCCTGGAAAACCGAAAGAGGCAAAGGTCTCACGCGGAATATGGTTGTAGACCACCTTGGCGCCCAATAGGCGCGTCATGGTCTCGGCGTACTGGCTTCCTGTCAGATCGTCACCGACGATACCGACCACCTTGCCGAGATATTCATCGGGCCTCTCGAAGATCGTCGCTACGATGCAGCCCACATCCTCGACGGCAACGCCCGCCAAAGGCGTGTCTCCTTGAGGAAAGCCAAAGGCAAACGTCCCGTCAGCCTGCTTCTTCGGAGGGAAGAAGGAAAGGAAGTTCTCAAAGTAGAAGGCACAGTGAACGAACGTGGCATTCACCTTGAGACGGCGCGCATGCTCTTCGAGTTGTGCCTTCAGGTCAAAGTGCGGCACGTCGAGCTTTCCCCCGCTTATCTTCTTACAGTAGGGAAGCGTGCTGAAAACGAAGTGCTTTATGCGCGCTCTGGCGACGGCATCGACGAGGTTCTTTCCCTGGCCGTACTCCTTCTCGAAATGCTCCCAAAAGTTGGTCACGCCGTAGACCCCATAGCAGCCTCTCAAGGCGGCGTACAAGGTTTCCGGGGCCTCCAAATCCCCCTGGACCACCTCGGCGCCCGCTTTTCGCAAGGCGACCGCCTTGTCCGAGTCGGGATCTCTGGTGAGGCCCCGTACGGCAAACTTGCCCCTGGCCAACAGATGGCGTGCCACGCCACCGCCCTGCGCCCCGGTGGCCCCGGTGACGAGGATCGTTCTCTTCTCTGCTTCCATGGTCTTCGCTCTCCAATAAGGGTGCTTGGGCCGGCTTGCGCATTTGGAAATAGCGATTGGGCTCTCCCGGCGCACCCACTTGGTCATATACAGTCACCGGCGGCCACGCCAGTCCAACGCGCCACCACTTCTATACCTACGACTGAGGCTGGGGCTTGGGTTCGCCGATTCGGTTCTGAGAGGGCGAAATTGTGCCCCAGCAGTTGGTGCGATCGAGGACGAAGACCGGTGCGAGTAAGCGGACTTCTGGTTTTCGCCCACCAGGAAACCTTCAGTCGAATCGACAGGAAATCAGCCCAGTCAATCTGCGGCTTGACGTCGTCTGCCCCCAGAACAGGAAGGGCCATCAGGCTCAGCATAACGATGAATGACAGAGTCGTACATCGAACAGCGGCGCTCTTCGGCAACGGTTGCTTCTCCTCTTCGTGTTTCGGCTTTCAGTTCAGTCGCACGCCGAAGCCCATGCAAATGCTCGTCACGTCACTGCGGGAGTGGGTTTGAGCAGGTCCTCGTCGGGCATCGTACACACGAGCGAATTGCCGATATACTTCTCGATAGCGGGGATGATGAACGATTCGTCTTCACAGGCAAAGGAAATCGACGTGCCCGCGACGCCGGCTCGGCCCGTCCGGCCGATGCGATGCACGTAGTCTTCCGGCTCGTAAGGGAACTCGTAGTTGACCACCAAGTCGATCCCTTTGACGTGCAGCCCCCTTCCGGCAACGTCGGTGGCGACGACGACCCTTTCCGTCCCTTCGCGGAATTCGTCGAGAATCTTGAGCCGCTTCTTCTGCGGCACGGCCCCGGACAACAGCTCGCACGCAATTCCATGCTTCTTCAGCTTGGATGCCAGCGACTTCGAGTGATCGCGACGATTGCAGAAAATCAAGGTGCGCGCGTCCGCCCGGTTCTCCATGATATTGTACAGCAACTTGAACTTGTCCCGCGACGTCACGATGTAAACGATCTGTTCCACCGTCTCGACGGCCACGTGCTCGGGCTCAATCTCGCATATCACCGGGTCCGGCATCCATTGCGATGCCAGGCGCAACACGTCTTCGGTCAGCGTCGCACTGAACAACATCGTGCGTCGTTTCGCCTTGGGCGGGGTGTGCCGGATGATGCGCTTGACATCCGGGATGAAACCCATATCCAGCATCCGGTCCGCCTCGTCAATGACCAACTCCTCGATGTGCCCCAAGTCGATGAGCTTGCGCCGCACGAAGTCCAGCAGACGTCCGGGGGTAGCCACAATCAAATCGACGGGGCGCTTTTCCAGCCGTAGCTTCTGCTTGCTGACCTCCAGGCCCCCGTAGACAGCGAGACAGTTGAAGGCGCAGTACTTGCCGAGATCCTCCGCGTCCTTGACGATCTGCACCGCCAATTCGCGGGTCGGCGCCAGTACGAGAGCCCGCGGCCAACCTCTCGGCCTTCCCTCCTCAAGGGGATTTCGCAGAAACTTGCTGAACATGGCGATCAGAAACGCGGCCGTCTTCCCCGTGCCGGTCTGAGCCCGACCCGAGATGTTCCGCCCCGCGTCGGCGTGAACCAGCGTCATGGTCTGAATCCGCGTGCAGTATTTGAAGCCAAGATCAGCGATAGCGTGCATGATCGGGTCGGGAAGACCGAGATCGTGGAATCGGGTCTCGCCTTCCTTCTCGGGCACCTGGAACTGATCCAGCGTCCAAAGCTTCTTCTTGCCGCTGCGCCGCCTGCGCGAGCGCCGCGACGAACGCGGCCCTGCGTCCATATTCCTGCCTGTCGCATCCTGCGCGCCGTCCTCGTGGCCATGCCCCTCCTGCCCGGCCGAGACAGCCTGATGATCCTTCTTCGTACTCCATTGTCTGTCCATCCGGGGTATTGAACCACACTACCGTCCGAAAAGCGAGAGAAAATCTGCCCGTGCCGGCAGCCTCGTTCCGTTTCCCCGCCGGGTGCCCCCATGGTGGGACACTCAGAGCCGTCGCAGCAAACCGATGACAATGCCCTCTATACGGCAGTTGTTCGTGCAGATGGGCTGATAGTTGGGGTTGGCCGGTTCGAGCCGGATGTAGTCCCGTTCCTTGTAGAAGCGTTTCAACGTCGCCTCGCTCTCATCCACGAGGGCCACCACGAGATCGCCATCGTCGGCGACATTCGTCCGGCGGCAGATCACGTAGTCCCCGGGCTCGATGTTCTCTTCGATCATGCTGTCGCCCGAGACCTCCAGGGCAAAGACATCGCCCCCGAGTCCAAAGCAGGATTCCAGCGACAGACACTCGACGTTCTCAACCGCCTCGCGCGGCAGGCCCGCCGCGACCTGCCCCAATAGAGGCACGCCCCTTGCCTGTCCATCGTCCTCTTCGGACTGCCCCGCATCAACGTGTTCAAGCAGTCCGCGACCTTGGGAAGTCAGCCTCAAAGAGCGAGCCTTGCCCTGCGATGTCGAGAGCAATCCTTTTCTTTGCAGTTCGCCGAGGTGCTCGAACACGGTGCTTCGACTGATGCTCATTTTCGCCCCCAGCTCGGCGATCGTCGGGGAATAGCGTTGCCTGTCGTAGAAACAGGCGATGAGTCTCAGGACCTGTACCTGCCGGGGCGTTAGCCCGTCGATCGGGGCGATGGTTCTCGGGCGCATCCTTGCGTATCTCCTTGATGGGTCGGATCAGAACGGTCGGCGGTGTGATCACGGCCGATTCTCGGGCGCACTTGACGCCGGAGACGACACCCATGATCTCGGCCAGGCACGACAGCACCTTGCCCAACGGCCCGGCCGATGGGTCGCACGACACCGACCGGCCCGGCGGCCATACAGAGAAATACTCGCCTCCCGGCCCAAACCTGCACACAGGGTCGATCCGTCTGTTCCTGTACGCGTCCATCCTTGACACCTCACATTTCCGTGGCTTCCCGATGTGGGTTGCCTGCGCTATGTTCTATCGGCCATGCCTCCCGAGAAACCCAAACAAAAACCGAACAAAACTGGGCCCATGTCAGGACTTTTTCAGGCTCCCGGCCCCGGCCCCTTCCACCCTGTATTATATGGGACGAGAGCTACAGATTTTCTGTCTGCGGACGCTTCCTGGCCCGCCGGGCGAGACGAACAAAACCGGTAGATACACCGAAATATTCGTCCACTTCGGACGACTGACCCTTCAGAAGTCAACGGAAAACCTGGTTTGGGAGTGTACTGTCATGAACGGCCATTCACACGTAACGGTACGGAAGCATTCGTTTCTGTCGAGTACGGCCTTCGGGCTCAGCGCCATTGTCATCACAGTCATCGTCAGTGCCACCGTGGTCCTGCTGTACGCGGTCCATCTGGCCAGCGACAAGTCCGAACGTATCATCACCCTGGCCCAGAGCGCCGTTCGCAGCCTGCCCGAGTTCCAGCAGGCCCTGCCCCCGGCCCTGGCCGACATGCTGAACGATCGCCGCCAGCCCGACTACGCCGGCCAATTGGCTATCACCGCCAAGGTCACCGCCCAACCGGGCTCTAACGGACGTAGCCGAACCGCCATTGAGATCGTCAACAATGGCAATCAGGTCGTCTCTCTGCTGTCGCTGCGTGTGGTTCTCCTCGATGAACACGACGAATTGCTCTGCGAGTCGCAGGAATGGGCGGCCACACCCGTAGCGGTCGAGAACGATTGGCGTGGTCCCCTCATGCCCGGCTCCAAGCGTCGCTTCGTCTGCTCGAGAAGCTGCCCTTACGACGTCGGTCCCCTGGACGTGATCAAACCGGAGATCGAGATCACCGAGCTGCGCGTCTGGAATGCTTCCGAAGAAGCTGGCGCACATCAAGAAGCTCCGAACAGCCCCCCCGTTCCGGCTTATCTTATGCCTCAATGATGACATACAGATAGCCGTTCCGGTGAAGACGCGCCTACATTTCAGAGATTGACGCGACACCTGCCTGTTGGGTACACTATCTTTCAGCGATTTTCTGTTGAAGTATCGTCCTGTACGCCGGTGGGCAGGTGGGCGTCTTTCTGCCGAGAGTTGGGGGGATGGAGGAACGAAGATGTCAGAGGCGAGTCATTCCCGAATCTTACAAACAATCCCTGTCCTGATCGTAGGCTGCTTTGTCGCCTTCCCCGCGCAAGCCCAATACAGCGGCGGGACGGGGAAACCCAACACCCCCTACCAGATCGCCACGGCCGCCGACCTGATCGCCCTTGGTGAGACCCCGGACGACTATGACAAGCACTTCATCCTGTCCGCCGACATTGATCTCGATCCCAACCTGCCTGGCAGATGCGTGTTCGACGACGCCGTCATTGCCGGTGATTTCGCCGGAAGCCTCGACGGCGAAGGGCACACTATTCGTAACCTTTGTATCTCCGCTCCAGAGGAATCGGGTTTGGGCCTGTTTCATTTCATAGCCTGGAGCGGCCGCGTCCGCAATCTGAGTCTTGAGGGAGTCGTCATCACAGGGGCCTCAGTCATCGGCGCTGTAGCGGGAGGCTGCGACGGGACCATCGAGAACTGCTGCGCCAACATCAACATCACCGGGATATCCACAGTGGGTGGACTCGTCGGAGACAACTGGGAAGGAACGATCACGCGTTGCCAGGCCACCGGCATCATCTCTGGTAGATCGGACATTGCGGGGCTGGGTGGGCTGGTCGGCTACAACACCGGCACTATCAGCGCATGTCGCGCCGCCGTCGACGTGGTCGCTGTATCCTCTGCGTCGGGCCTGGGCGGGCTTGTCGGCGAAACGGGATACTTTGGATGCTTCGTCGGTAATGAAAAGGGTGCGATTCTCAATTGCTGCGCCACCGGCAATCTCTGGGCTGGGGATAAGAGCTATGATCTTGGCGGCTTGGTCGGTGCCCATATGGAGGGAACGATCGTGAATTGCTACGCCACGGGTACGGTGACAGCGGGCGACGACTCCGCCTATATCGGGGGACTGGTCGGTGAAAACGGAGCGCCTGGTGGCTACGCGGCCATGCCGGGCATCCACATGGGCACCATCATCAATTGCTACGCGAGCGGACGCATTGAAGGCGGCCAGAATCGTCACGCGCTGGGCGGGCTCGTGGGCCGCAACGTCGATGGTTCCATCATCCATTGCTTCTGGGATACGGAAACCACCGGCCTGAATACCAGCGACGGCGGCGGAGGGGCGCCTACCCTCGACATGGGGAGCGCTCAGATGTTTCGGGCCGTGGGCTGGGACCTCATTGGCGAATCTGAAAATGGCACAGCAGAACTGTGGCAGGTGCCTGAACGCGGAGGCTACCCAGTGCTGACGATGTTCGCCGAGGACCATGAGCGACGACAACTTGCGGGCACGGGAACTCCGGAAGACCCGTTTCAGATCGCCACCCCCGAGGACATAGGCGCCATTCATCACTACGCCCCCTCGGCCTCCTACCGGCTCACCGCCGACATCAATCTGGCCGACGTCACGTGGTCGGCCGCCCCCATACCAGATTTTGGCGGCACTTTCGACGGAGCCGGCTTTAGCCTAAGAAATCTGAATGTCCGAGGAGGCGGTCATCTGGGCCTGTTCGGTACCTTGGGTGCCCATGCATCCGTCCTTGACCTCAGGCTTCAGGACGCCAGAATTCTGGCAGCAGAACACGCTTGGTGCGTCGGCTTTTTGGCGGCGCAGAACCATGGCGATATCAGTCGGTGCGGCGTGACCGGCGCCATCGACGTGGGCGATTACGCTAGGGCTACCGGTGGGCTCGTCGGAGACCAGTCCGTAGGGGAGATCAGCGAATGCTACGCCGAGGTCCAAGTGTCGGCCGGCGAGAACGTCACTGCGATTGGCGGGCTGATCGGAAGCGAACAACTCGGGACCGTGACCCACTGCTACACTTGCGCATCTGTGAGCAGTGGCCAATCCTCTGAGGCCCTTGGCGGCCTTATAGGGGAAGACTACTCGGGCACGATTACCTACTGCTATGCCAGTGATACTGTCGTTGTGGAGGACAGTGACAATAAAACTGTTGGCCCGGTGCTGGGCTACAGTTACAGGAGCACAGGGGCCAACTGCTACTATCTCGTATCGG